>DAOUGZ010000117.1:0-11910 GCA_034428955.1 Anaerolineae bacterium
GATCACCGCACCGGTTGCTCGTTGTAGCGTGTCGCCGACAAGCCTTGCAGGCGCCGCTCGGAGTACGCTTCGAGCAGAGCCAACCTGGAAACGACTAGATGGGGTGTATTCTGTGGAGAACCTGGTCCGGCTTGTTCTGGTTTCTGTACTGGCCTACCTAGTAGGTGCTTTTCCCACCGGCTACCTGTTGGTGCGCCTCTTTACCGGGCGCGACGTACGTCGCATCGGCAGCGGTCGCACCGGCGGCACTAACGTTTTGCGCACGGCGGGGGCCCTTCCGGCCGCCGTTACAGTCGTCGTCGATGCCCTCAAGGGAGGTTCGGCGATCCTCCTGGCGCGGGCCATCGGCGGCACACCGCTGGCCATCTCGCTTGCGGCGGTAGCCGCCATTGTCGGCCACAACTATTCGGTGTTCCTGGGTTGGGACGGCGGCGCGGGCACGATGACCATGATCGGTGTGGCCCTCTTCGTCCATCCTCCGGCAGGTGTGGCCGCCATCGTCCTGGGCGTTGCCATCCTGGCCGTGTGGCGCTACGCGTCGCTGGCCTCCATCTCCATCGCGCTGGTGCTGCCCATCATCTATGGCACGGGCGCCCTCTGGGGCGACCTGCCCGGTGCTTATGTCGTCTACTCGGCCATCGTCGGCGCCATCAGTATCTTTGAGTTGCGCCCCAATATCGCCCGCCTGCTCGCCGGCACGGAGCGCAAGGTCAGCATCCCGGCGCAGGCATCCTCCGGCGCCCGCAAGTAGCAGCGCTTGTCGGCAGGCCGCCATTGTACTACAATCCATTCATCAAAAGACAGTTCGTTGCCGCTCGCAGACCTGACAGGTTGCGCATCCCTGTCAGGTCTACCTTATCATTGGCAGTGCCGCTTTCATCGGTTGCTCGCCACACCGGCTCTGACTGGGACCGCCCCGGAGAGCGGCCACAGCGGATTCCGATGCTCTCTACGGGGTCTGCCTGGCTGGCTGGGCATGCCGGATCACAGCGGGAGCAGGCCGGGCCGGCGTTCCGGGCACAACGCAGCCAAAGAAAGGCATCATCATGTTCCAAGATTTCGAGATCGTGCCCGTCGAAACCCTCCGCGACCGCCAAGCATTCATCGACTTTCCGTACGAACTCTACCGCCATGATCCGAACTGGGTTCCACCCCTGCGCTCCGAACGGCTCGAATTCACCGACCGCACTCGCTGCCCCTTCTTCGAGCATGGTGACATCGCCTTCTTCCGCGCCGTCCGCCATGGCCGCACCGTGGGCACAATCGCCGCCATCCGCAATGATCTGCACAACGAGTTTCACCAGGAAAAGACCGGCTTCTTTGGCCTCTTTGAGGTCGTCAACGAGTACCCCATCGCCGAGGCCCTCTTGGATGCTGCGCGAGACTGGGTCAAGGCCCAGGGCATGGACACCCTCCGTGGCCCCATGAACTATTCGACCAACGAAGAATGCGGCATGCTGGTCGACGCCTTCGACCTGCCCCCCGTAGTCATGATGACCTACAACCCGCCCTACTACCCCGATTTCATCGAGCGTTACGGCTTCCAAAAGGCCAAGGACCTCTATGCCTATCGGCTGCTCACTAGCATGTTCGGGCCGGACGGGCAAGACGCTCCGGAAAAGATCCGCCGTGTCGCCGACGTGGTGCACAAACGCTACGGCGTCACTATCCGGAAGGTCAACATGCGCCACTTTGAGGAGGAGGTCGAGCTGGCCAAGCAGGTCTACAACGACGCCTGGAGCCGCAACTGGGGCTTTGTGCCCATGACCGAGGCCGAGTTCGACCACCTGGCCCACGGCCTGCGGCAGTTCCTCGACCCCGATCTGCTCTTTGTCGCCTTTGCCGGGGACCGGCCGGTCGGCGTTTCCATCACCCTGCCCGACGTGAACCAGGCTCTGATCGGCATCCGCGACGGCCGCCTCTTCCCCTTCGGCTGGCTCAAGTTCCTCTGGGGCCGTCGTCATATCGACGCTGTGCGGGTGACCATCATGGGTGTGGTGCGCGAGTACCAGCAGCGGGGCATCGATGCCGTGTTCTATGCCCGAACGATCCAGGAGGCGGCCCGCAAGGGCTACCGCTGGGGCGAGATGTCCTGGATCCTGGAAGACAACCTCCCCATGCGCCAAGCCATGGAAGCGCTGAATGGGGAGATCTACAAGACCTATCGCATCTACGACCTGCCCCTCTGACCAGCAGGCTCGGAGACGAACGGGCAAGCGAGTGCCCCACTAAAATAACACGAATGAGCACGAATACCACGGTCCAAGCCCAGCCGGTCCATTCGTGCTCATTCGTGTTATTTATGGTATAATTGGCCCATGCATGAGCTATCAGTCACTCAACATCTCCTGTCCATCGTACTGGAGCACGCCGAGAAGGCGAGCGCCAAGCGCATCCTGCGGGTCAACCTGCAGATTGGCGCCTTGTCGGGCATCATCGACGAGTCGGTCCAGTTCTACTTTGACTTTATCGGCCGCGACACCCTGGCCGAAGGCGCCAAGCTGTGCTTCACCCACGTGCCGGCACGCTTTCGCTGTGCGCAGTGCGGCCAGGAATTCGAGCCGGGCGAGCGCGATTGGGACTGCCCCGAGTGCGGGGCGACCGGCGGCAGGTTGATTGCCGGGCAGGAGATGACCATCGAGAGCATCGAGGTCGAGTGACCAGGAGTGAGGAAAAGTTTTATGTTGTTTTATCGCCTCGCTATGCCTGAACCACGGGAGGCATGCCATGGCTGAGACCACCAACCCCACCTCCGGCAGCGACTGCCTGGCGCCCGCCCAGGTCGCCGCCAAATGCGAGAGTGTCGGCGTGGCCAAGTGCGGGCTGGACTGGGTTAGCACGCTGGCGCTGGGCATCCTGGCCGGGGTGTTCATCGCCCTAGGTGCCGTCTTTATGACCACCATCACCGCCGGCGCCGCCGCCCTGCCCTTCGGCGTGGCCAAGCTCCTGGGTGGGCTGGTCTTTTGCCTGGGGCTAATCCTCGTCGTCGTCGCCGGCGCCGAGCTGTTCACCGGCAACAATCTGATCGTCGTGGCCTTGCTGAACGGCAAAGTCTCTTTGGGCCGGCTGCTGCGGAACTGGGGCCTCGTCTACCTCGGCAACCTGATCGGGTCGGTAGTTGTGGCCGGCCTCGTCTTTGCCGCACGCCATTACACCGGCGCGAATGGGGCCATCGGTGCCAATGCCCTGGCTATCGCCAACGCCAAGACGGGACTGGCCTTCGGGCAGGCCGTGGCGCTGGGCGTTCTGTGCAACGCGCTCGTGTGCCTGGCCGTCTGGCTGACCTTTAGTGCGCGCAGCGTGGCGGGCAAGATTCTGGCCATCATCTTTCCCATTACCGCCTTTGTCGCAGCCGGCTTTGAGCACTCGGTCGCCAATATGTACTTTATCCCCATGGGCCTGATCATCAAACACTTCGACCCCGCCTTTGTGGCCCAGACTCAGGCCAGCGTCAATAACCTGACGGTGCAGGGCCTGCTCGTGCGCAACCTGTTGCCGGTCACCATCGGCAATATCATCGGCGGCGCAGGGCTGGTCGGCCTCGTCTATTGGTTCATCTACTTGCGGCCCCGCCGCAGTGCGACCAGCACCTCCGTTGCCGAGCGCTAAGGCGCCTGCTCTCACCGGCAGATAGATACAAGGGCGTCCGTCCCCGTTAAGGGACGGACGCCCTTGTATCTATCTGCCCAGACTATGTAATACCATCACTTTGCAGCCCAGCCCGATAGCGAGTATACTGCTGGCGCATGTTCGTTCGCACACCACCCAACTGGAGCCCGCCGTGCAGAAAAGCGAGTTCAGCATCAGCAACGAGTACCGCTACAACCGCTCCGGCCCCGTGCGTTGGGTCATCTCGCATGTCATGCGCTACCCCTGGCTGCCGCTGGGCACGGTAGTCCTGGCCATCCTGGGAACGGTGCTGGATAGCGCCAACCGCCTGCTCATCGGGCAGGCCTTCGACCTGGTTCTGGGCAGCAGTGCCACACGCCGGCTCCTGCTCTCGGCGGCTCTGGGCATATTGGCCGTTGGCGTAGGGCACGGGCTGAGCCAACTGGCCCGCAACCTGGTGAGCGAGGCGCTGGCCCAGCTCATCGAGCGGGATGCGCGCGACGAGCTCTACCTCAGCCTGCTGGGCAAGAGCCTCACCTTCCATGGCCGGCAACGCATCGGCGATGTGATGGCCCGCGCCACCAACGATGTGCGGCAGTTGAACCTCATGGTCAACCCCGGCCTGGGCCTGATCTTTTCCTCTATGGTCGGGCTGATCGTGCCCATCGTCACCATCGCCATGAATCTGCCCCGGCAACTGCTCGCTGTGCCGCTGATCTTTGTCGTGCTCTTCCTCCTCACCCTGGGGCACTATATCCGTGCGCTGGAGCCGGTGGTGGGCATCGTGCGCCAGCGCTTTGGTGCCCTGAACGCCCGCCTGGCCGAGACGATCTCGGGCATTGAGGTGGTCAAGGGCGCCGCGCAGGAGCTGCAGGAGCAAAAGATCTTTCGCGAGAACGCGGAGGCCTGCCGCGAAGCCTTCATCTGGCAGGGGCGCATCCAGGCCCGCTATCTCCCCATTCTGGCCTTTAGCCTGAGCATGGCCGCCGGGTTCGTGCACGCGCTGTTCCTGCTGCGCCAGGGCACGCTGACGGTGGGTCAGGTCGTCTCCTACATGGGCTTGTTGCGGCTGCTCGGCTTTCCTTCCTTCATGTCCGTCTGGACCTTTTCCACGGTGCAACTGGGCGTCGCCGGCGCCCGCCGCATCCTGGAGCTGATCAATACCGAGACCGAGCTGGACCAGAACCCGCAGGGGCTGGTGACACCGATGCGCGGCGAGATCGTTTTCGAGCACGTGAGCTTTTCCTATGACGGCGTGCCGGTCCTGCGCGACATCTCTTTCCACGCCAAACCCGGCGAGACGGTAGCCATCGTCGGCCAGACCGGCTCGGGCAAGACGACCCTGACCCGCCTGGTCAACCGCACCTACGACGTCACCGCCGGCCGCGTGCTGGTCGATGGCACCGACGTCCGCGACTGGAACCTGACCTCGCTGCGCTCGCAGATCTCGGCCATCGAGCAGGACGTCTTTCTCTTCTCCCGCACCCTGGCGGAGAACATTGCCTTTGGCGTGCACCGGCCGGTGAGCCAGGAGGAGATCGAGCGCGCCGCCGCCGAGGCGCAGGCCCACGAGTTTATCACCGGCTTTGGCCAGGGCTATGCCACCGAGGTCGGGGAACGTGGGGTCACCCTCTCCGGCGGGCAGCGCCAGCGCATCGCCATCGCCCGCGCCTTTCTGACCGACCCGCGCATCCTCATCCTGGACGACTCCACCAGCGCCATCGATTCGGCCACCGAGGACCAAATCCAGCGGGCCATGCGCCGCATCATGCAGGGGCGTACGACTCTGCTCATCACCCACCGCCTCTCGCAAATCCGCTGGGCAGACCGCATCCTCGTCCTGCGCCGCGGCGAACTGGTCGACCAGGGCAGCCACGAGGAACTGATGAAACGCTGCGACGCTTACCGGCGGATTTTCGAGCGGTATGCGAAGTGAGACGTCAGGCGTGATCCGTAATACGTGCTGCGTAGCCTCGCCCTAAGTAAGGCTCGCCACAAGAAGCGACCTTACGCAGTACGCTTGACGTTTGACGCTTGACGTTTGACGCAAAGGAGCACCCATGGGCTGGGTAATGGATGGCCTGGATAGCGACTCGTACGACCGGACGTACGGCGACTGGAAGCTGGTGCGCCGTGTGTTCGGCTACTTTGCGCCACAGTGGCGGGCGATGCTGGTCATTGCGACGATGGTGCTCATGGACTCGGCCCTGGGTGCGGGCACGCCGATCCTGATCTCGCGCGCTCTCGACTTGGTGGCGAGCACCCATTCCACGGCGGTGATCGCGCCGGTCGCCCTCGCCGTCTTTGCCTTCAGCTCGCTATCGTGGGTGGCCAACTACATCCGGCAGATCATCTCGGCGCGGAGCATCGGCGACGTGATCGTCACCCTGACCTGCGACGTTTTTGCGGCCGTCACCGAGCGCGATCTCTCTTTCTATGACGAGCAGCCCTCGGGCAAGATCGTCAGCCGCGTCACGACGGACACCTTTGCCTTTGCGGATGTCGTGATGCTCATCGTCAACCTGCTGAGCCAGCTCTTGCTGGTGGTCATCCTCTTTGTCGCGCTGTTCTCCATCAGCATGAGGCTCGCCCTGCTGGTCGTGGCCATGGTGCCGGTAATCCTGATTGTGGCCCTCTCTTTTCGCCGCGTCGCGCGCAAGGTAACGCGCCGCGCCCGGCAGGTCATGGCCCAGGTCAACGCCGCGATTCAGGAGTCGATCAGCGGCATCGCCGTGGCCAAAAACTTTCGCCAGGAGACGGCCGTCTACCAGGGGTTTGGCGACCTGAATCAGCGCGCCTTCCGCACCAGCCTTCTCCGCGGCTGGGTGCTCAACACCATCATCCCGCTCTTGGGGACCGGTATCGGCATCAGCACGGCGCTGATCACCTACTATGGCGGCGTCGCCTCGTTGGCCGGCGAGATCTCGCCAGGCGACTGGTTCCTCTTCATCCAGACCATGGGCATGATCTGGTTTCCGCTGACCTCGGTGGCCTCGTTCTGGAGCCAATTCCAAGACGGCCTCTCGGCCGCCGAGCGCGTCTTTTCGCTGATCGACGCCAAGCCCAAGGTCATCCAGACGGCCAGCAAACCCGTCGGCCCCATCAAGGGCGAGATCGAGTTCCGCAACGTGCGCTTTAGCTACACCGAACGCGAAGTCGTGCTGAAGGATTTTAACCTGTGCGTCGCCGCCGGGGAGACGGTGGCTATCGTCGGCCACACCGGCGCCGGCAAGTCCAGCTTGGCCCGGCTAGTCGAGCGCTTTTACGAATTCCAGAGCGGCCAAATCCTCATCGACGGGCAGGACGTGCGCACCTTTGACCTGGCCCAGTATCGGCGCCAACTGGGGATCGTGCCTCAGGAGCCGTTCCTCTTCTCCGGGACGCTGGGAGACAACATCCGCTACAGCCGTCCGGAGGCGAACGACGAACAGGTCGCCGCCGCCGCGCGCAAGATCGCCAACGGTGAGTGGCTCGAGGACCTCCCCAACGGCTTGCACACCGATGTCGGCGAGCGGGGCGCCCGCCTGTCGATGGGCCAGCGCCAGCTCGTTGCCCTGGCTCGCGTCATGCTCGCCGACCCGCGCATCCTCATCCTCGACGAGGCCACCGCCTCCGTGGATCCTTTTACCGAAGCTCAGATCCAGGAGGGGCTCGACGTTGTCATGCAAGGGCGCACCTGCATCGTCATCGCCCACCGCCTCTCCACCGTACGCAACGCCGGGCGCATCATCGTCCTGCGCAACGGCGAGATCATCGAAGAGGGGAGCCACGAAACGCTGCTCGCCAGCGGCGGCCACTATGCCGAGCTGTACAACACCTACTTTCGGCACCAGTCGCTGGAATACATCGAGCAGGCGCGCAAGCTGGGCGAGGACGCGCCCCCCGATGCCTAGAACCGCCGGCTCTGCAAGTCTCCGGGCAGAGTCTACCCCTCGCTCTCCCAGAGCCGGCGCATCTCCTCGCTCATCGCCAGCAGCTCCTCCAGCGTGCCCTCGGCCTCCACGCGCCCATCCCTGAGCAGGATGATGCGATCCGCGCGCTGCAGCGCCGGCCGCCGGTGCGAAACGACCAGGCAGGTGGGGGCGTCCTCCCGCGCAAACAGCCGCTCCCAGAGGGTGCGCTCGGTCTCCACATCGAGGGCACTGGAGAGGTCATCGAACACATAAAGTTCGGGCTCGCGCACGAACATGCGCGCCGCGGCAGCCCGCTGGCGCTGCCCGCCCGAGATGCGCACACCCTTTGCCCCCAGCAGCGTATCGAGGCCCTGCGGCAGGCCGGCCACATCCTGCTCCAGCGCCGCCTGCCACACCGCCTCCTGCAGACGTACCTTCTCCTCCGGCAGGCCCATGAGGATGTTGTCCCGCAACGTCTCGCTAAAGAGCAGCGACACCTGCGGCGTGTAGGCGCTGCGCGGCGGCACGAAAAAGCCGGCGGGGTCCTGCACCGGCTCGCCGTTCCAGCGGATCTCACCGCCGTCCGGCGGCAACAGGCCGAGAAGCGCCCGCAAGAGCGTCGTTTTGCCCGAGCCGATGCGCCCGGTGATCACGGTGAAGGAGCCACGCTCCAGGCGCAGGCTCACGTCGCGGATGCCGCGGCCCGTCTCGGGGTAGAGGTAGGTCAGGCCGGTAGCGACGAGGGTCTGCAGGCGATGCGCCTCCGTTTTGAGTGTGCAGGGCACCGCTGGCAGCGGCCCGCTCATGTAGACGGGGTTGTGGGCCACCAGCGCCCCCGCCGGCGCGCCCGGCAGCAGCGCCACCAGCCGCTCCAGCGAGACCCGTATCTGTTTGTACCAGGCCACCTTGCCGCCAACCAGCCCAATGGTGCCCGTGACATAGTTGAGATAGTAGGCAAACAGAGCGAAATCGCCCACCGTGAAAGAGCCTTCGCGTATCGCCTGCCCGGCCAGGAGCAGGATAAGCCCCGTGCCCAGGTTCACCGAGTTGTCAACGACAGAGCGCACGAGCTCGTTGTAGAGCCGGTCCTTGAGGGTCGCCCGCCGGCGCACCTCGTTCAGGTCGCGAAAGTGCTCGACGATACGCGCCTCGGCCGTCGCCACCTGGACGGCTTGGACCGCGCCGAACATCTCGCCGATAAAGCCCGTCACGCGGCCTGTCGCCTCGCGGCTGGCCGTACGGTAGCGGTGCAGGCCCGACTCGGCCAGGTTGGCCGCCACCATGACCGCAACCAGCGGCAAAAAGACGACGAGGGTAATGCGCGCATTGGTGCGCAGCATCACCACCAACGCCACAACAGCAAAAAGGCCGAGCCCGAGGAGGATCAGCGACTCGGCCATGAAAAAGGCGACCTCGTCCACATCGTCGCGGAAGCGGCTGACGGCCTCGCCGGCAGAGCCTGGCACGGCCCGCGCACCCGGCCGGTCGAGGATGTGCTCGAAGAGGTTGCGGCGCAAGAGCGCGGCCACGGTGTAACGAAAAGCAAAGTAGGCGGCCACATCGGCAAAGACGAACACCACCCGCGCCAGCGCCGTAACCACAAACAACACCACCAACGTGTCTACGCCCAGACGTGCCGGTGCCTGGCCGGTCAGCGTGTCAAAGAAAGCGCGGGTGATCAGCCCACTCATCTGCGGGGTCACGCCAAAGAACATGATCTCGCTGATACCGATGGCCGCATAGAGCCAGGGGCGGTAGCAGGCCAGCTGCCAGAGGTAGCGCAGCGCCGGGATGATCGTTGCTTTGGGTTGCGCTTCGCTCATGCCAGCACCTCCTCCAGCCCCGTCTGCAGCAGGCGGTGGAAACGCGAGCCCGGGTCGGCGGCCAGCACCGCGCGGGCGCCGTGCTCGCAGACCGCGCCGTCCTCCAGAATCATGATCTCATCGGCCCGCTGGACGGTGCTCAGGCGGTGGGCGATGATGATCGCCGTGCGCCCGCGCACCAGCCGGGCCACCGCGCGCTCGATCAATCGCTCCGTCACCGGGTCCAGGCGCGACGAGGCCTCGTCGAGGATGATCAGCCCCGGATCCTCCAGGAAGGCGCGCGCAAAGGCCAGAAGCTGCGCCTCCCCGGCGGAAAGCCCGCCCCCACCCGATTCCAACACGGTATCCAACCCCGCCGGCAGCGACTGCACCCAAGCCTCCAGGCCCAGCTCGCGCAGCGCAGCCAGGATGAGTTCATCGGCAACCCGGCGGTCAAAGAAGGTCAGGTTCTCGCGCACGGTGCCGTGGAAGAGGCGAACCTCCTGGGTGACCATGCCGATCCGCCGCCGCAGCTTTTGCAGCGGGAGGTGGCGGATATCAACGCCGGGCGAGCCGGCGACGTTCAAGGCGATATGGCCGCTGTCCGGGTCATAGAGGCGGAATAGCAGGCGAGTCACCGTCGTCTTGCCCGAGCCCGTGCGCCCCAGGAGGCCCAACACCGTGCCCGGCGCCAGCCGGAACGAGACGTCGTGCAGCACCCTCTCCGCGCCGCCGTTGGCCGCGTCGCCGTTAGCCGACGCGGAATCGTAGTAACCGAAGCAGACGCCGTGAAAGAGCACACCCAGGGCACCGGCCGGCAGGTCCGCCGCCGGCCCAGGTCCATCGGTCACCCGGCTCTTGGTCTCCAAGAGTTCGCGTATACGCCCGATGCCTGCCGCCGCCCGCTGCAGCTCCTGCAACTGACGCGTGATGCGATCCAGCGGCTGCTCCAACATAGTCGTGTAGCGAAAGACGAGGTAGACGGAGCCGATGGTTACCACGCCGCTCTGGAAGAGGCGCGCGCTGACGAGAAAGGCCAGGGCTGTGCCCAGAGCGATGAGCAGCATCAGTGCATTCATCATGATGTTGACCATCAAGCCGGCGCGCAGCGAGCGCTGCATCAGCGCACGCATGAGGCCGTGGAAGCGGCGCATCACGTAAGCCTTGGCGCCATTGCCCCGGATGTCTTCCGTGCCCGTCAGCCGCTCCTCCAGGAAGCCGAACAACTCTGCCGAGGCCTGCCGCTCGGCCGCCCAGTGCGGCACAGCGATGTTGCGCAGGCGCGCCAGGACGACAAAGGCCAGGAGGGTGAACGCGGCCAGAGCGAGGCCAATGCGCCAATCCTCCCGCAAAAGCAAGGCGAGCACACCGGCGAGCAGCAGGCTGTTGCCGGCCACCTGGATCGTGAACTGGGAGAAAAAGCTGGAGAGGGCCGTCACATCGCCGTCGATGCGCTCGATCATCTCGCCCGGCGTGTGAGCGTTGTGGAACCCCAAATCGAGCCGCAGGCAGTGCGCGGCCAGGTCGGCACGCAGCCCGTTCGTCGCCGTCCAGCCGACGCTTTCGCCGGCATAGGTCGCCAGCACCGAGGCCACCTGCTGGGCGAGGGCCAGGCCGACAAAGAGCAGAGCCAGCTGGAGCAGTTCGGCAGAGGGCCGGCCGGCCTGGGCGGCATCCAAAAAGACGCGCATAAGCTGCGGGCCGGCCAACTGCAGGGCAATGTTGCTCAGGACGAGCAGGGCCAGCAGCGCGGCCATCGGCCATTGCGGCGCGAGGTAGCGGGCCAGCAAAGCACAATACTCGCGAAGCGGGATCTTCATCCGCAACTCCTCAAACAAAAAGCCGTGGATCACAGGGACCCACGGCCGGAAGGAATGCGTACGGAATCGGCAAGCCATGCCGATTTGTAGGCAGACCGTGGGCGAACAAGGGCGCCACGACCTGCCCGGATTGCCGGTTGGAGCATAGACTGCCAAGCCGGTTGCGCTCCAGTGGAGCGCCTGCCGCTTTGGCGATCAGCGCACCGGTTGATAGCCGGAACAGGGCCGGCGAGGCCACCCATGGGGCGACATCAGCCGGCTAGTGATGCCTCACAGAGGCTCCGACAAACAGGACTCGGCTATAGCGCCCGAGCCTTATCGGCCAGGACCTCTGCAGAGCGACACTCGGTGCAACCCTTGCCTAACGCAGTTCAAGCTCGCGGATTACACTCTCGGTACGCATACACCTGCTCCTTTCCTCAACACGAGTAACGCGCCCAGTATAGCATCGGGAGCGTGCCTTGCCAAATAGGTGCATAAACCGGACTGCTCGCACCGTAGCTGGAGCAGCCGTCGCCTCTGCGCGGCGCAGTAGGTGCGCCGCTACCAGGCTCAGTAACCCAATCCCCGTGCCGGCCATAAAGGTTGCCTGGTGGCCGAACAGCCGCTCAGAACGCCGCCCAGCGCGGGCACGAATTCCGTCTCTTGGCCCAGAGTTTGCACGGTCGGCGATAGCTCTGCCGGAACAACGAGCATGGAGGCACACCTGGTGATCCTGCGCGATACGGGGGAAGGGCCGGTCACAGCGGCCATCGAAGCCAACCTGTACGCACATCTGCGAGCCAT
>DAOUGZ010000118.1:0-10748 GCA_034428955.1 Anaerolineae bacterium
GAGGCCTATGGTATGAGACTCAAACCCGGAGTGACCGTCCTTTCCGATGCCGAGGTGGGCGCCATCCACCGCGCGGCTCTGCACATCCTCTCGCAAGTGGGCATGTGGATTGAGAACGAGACCATCCTGCGCCATCTGGAGGGCTATGGCGGGGTGGTGGACTATGCGCGGCAACGGGTGCGCTACCGGCCGCAGTTGGTGGAGCAGTTCCTGGCCGACAGCGAGCGCTACGACTGGGAGAACGTCGAGCCGGCGGTGACGGCTTCGGCGGGTGTGTACCACGGCTTCTATCAGGACCCCGTCTCGCATGAGCTGGTGCCCTGGACCGAGGAGCGCTTGGCCGAGTACTTTGCCCTGGCCCGCGCGCTGCCCCACATCAACGGCGCGAGTATGCTGGGCTCGCGCCTCAACCCGGGGTCGCCCCTCGAGCCCCTCTGGGAGCGTTACTATTGCTGGAAGTATGGCGCTCACGGCGGTTCCTCGATCCACCTCGATGAGCTTTGCCCTTTCATCCTCGACCTCTGCCGGCTGCGGGCCGAGCAGTTGGGCCGGCCCCTGGCGGAGGTGTTCCAGGGGACGGCCTACCTGGTTCCCCCGCTCAAGCTGGGGCGGCATGAGGCCTACCAGTTCCTTTACTTCTGGGAGCGGGGGCTGCCGGTGCACCTCGGCGATATGCATGCTATGGGCGCTACCACGCCGGTGACTATGGCCGGTGGCCTGGCCCTGAACATCGCCGAGCAGATTGCCGTGGGCATCCTGCAGCGCGCTTTTCACGGCGGGAGGCGTTTCGGCCTCGGTTCCTCCGTCTCTGTCCTCGATATGCGCACGATGATCTATCCCTACGGCCGGCCGGAGATGGCCTTTACCAACCTGGCCACAGCGCAGATGGCCCGCTACTATGGCCTGCCCTTCAGCGGCCACGCCGGGCTGAGCGATGCCAAGCTGCCCTCCTGCGAATCGGGGGCGCAAAAGGCGCTGACGGCTATCCCGACGCTGCTGGCCGGCGGGCGGCTGCACGTCGATGCCGGTCTGCTCTCCATCGACGAGGTGTGCTCGCCGCTGCAGCTCATCCTCGACGACGAGTTTGTCGCCGCCCTGCGCCACCTCTGCACCGAGTTCCAGGCCACGGAGGAGGAGCTGGCCCTGGCGCTGATCGAGGAGATCGGCCCGGGCGGGCACTTTGTCGCCAGCGAGCACACGGCGCTGCACTTCCGGCACGAGCAGTGGCAGCCGCGGCTGTGGTCGCGGGAGATGCTCTCGACCTGGTTGGCGGGCGAGCGGGGTGTGGACGCTGACCGCGCCGCCGAGATGTATCAGGATATGCGCCCTCAACTCCAGGGGCAAACGTACCTTAGCGAGGCCGAGGAAGCGGATATCCTGACCCTCATCCGCGATGCGGAGATGCACATATTGGGATGAGCGTCACTATGTTGGGTTATCAGCGCCGCGAGCGCATTCGCCAGTTGATTGCCGTCCGCCAGGAGGCCTCGGTGGCCGAGTTGGCCGAGTTGCTGGGGGCCAGCCCCTCCACGATTCGGCGAGACCTGGAGCGCCTGGAGGCCGAGGGCCTGCTCGAGCGCCGGCACGGTGGCGCGGTGGCGCCGGGCGCACCCCAGGCGGCACCCGAGCCGCCGGTGTTGCAGCGGGCGGGCGAACAGGCCGCGGAGAAGCGGCGCATCGCCCAGGCGGCGGCCGGTCTGATCGGTGACGGCGAGACTGTTTTCATCAGCGGCGGCACGACCACGGCCGAGGTGGCGCGCCTTCTGCCTGGCCGGCAGGGCCTGACCGTGCTGACCAACGCCCTGAATATCGCCCAACCCCTGCTGGATGACCCCCACATCACCGTGGTCATCGTCGGCGGATTGGTGCGCCGGTCGGAGATGTCGCTGGTGGGTCCGCTCACTCAGCAGGCGGTGCGCAACCTGCGCGCGGACAAGGTCGTGATGAGCGTGCGGGCTATCCATCCCCAGTTCGGCCTGACCAACGACGATCTGCTGGAGACGGAGACGGACCGCGCCATCCTCGAGTGCGCGCCTGAGGTCATTGTCGTGGCCGACCACACCAAGCTTGGCCGGGTGGCCCCCAGCCTGGTCGCTCCGGCCGCGGCGATGAGCATCCTTGTTACCGACGGCGATGCCCCCGCCGAGATTCTCGCGGCGTTACGCGAGCTGGGCGTGCGTGTCGTGCAGGCCTAGCCCTTCGGCCGGGAGTTGCCCTCGCTGGCGCCCGGCCCAAAACCCACTGTTACACCTGCTTGGAGGTCATGATGAGTTCAAAAGGCGAAAACACCTACCGTGAGATCGTCGGGCAGCCGGAGGCCTGGGCGGAGGCGCTGGAAGTTGGCCGCTCCGCTGTGGCCCCGCTGCAGGCGCTCTGGCGGCAGGCGGAGGCGCGCGAGCTGCTCTTTACCGGCTGCGGCTCTACCCACTACCTGAGCTTGGCGGCGGCGGCGTTGGCCCGCGAGCAGGGCCTGGCCGCCAAGGCGTTGCCCGCTTCGGAGATCTGGCTCTTTCCCAGCCTGGCCGGGCCGGATTTGAGCCATACGCTTCTCGTTGCCGTCTCTCGCTCCGGCGAGACGACCGAGACGGTCCATGCCATCGAGGCCTTTCGCCGCGCCGGCGGCAAGGCGGCGGTGACGCTCGGCTGCTATCCCGAGTCGACCATCGCCCAGGCCTGCGACCTGACGCTGGCCGTGCCCAAAGGGCAGGAGGTGAGCATCGCCCAGACGCGCTCCTTCGCCGGCATGCTCGTCCTGGCCCGGCTGCTCGTCGCCGCGCTGGCGGAGGACGGCCGGATTGCCCCGGCGATCGCCTCGCTGCCCGACCTCGGCCGGCGGATTATCGACACCTATGGCGAGCTGGCCGCGGGCCTGGGGGGCGATAAGGGACTCTCCCGCTTTTTCTTCCTGGGCAACGGTCCGCGCTATGGCCTGGCCTGCGAGGGTATGCTCAAGATGAAGGAAATGTCCCTCTCCTACAGCGAGGCCTATCACCCCCTCGAGTTCCGCCACGGCCCCAAATCGGTGGTAACGGACGATTCGCTGGTCATCGGCCTGCTCTCCGACACGGCGCGCGGGCCGGAGGCGGCCGTCCTGGCGGATATGAAGGGCCTGGGTGCCCGCACCCTGGCGTTGGCGGAGGAGGGTGAGGCGGCCCTGGCCGATGATGTGCTGCGCTTCGCTTCCGGCCTGGCCGAGGCGGACCGCCTGGTGCTTTACCTGCCGGCGTTGCAGCTTTTGGCCTATCACCGGGCCATCGCCAACGGGCAGGACCCGGATAACCCGCACAACCTGACCGCCGTCGTAACGTTGTAGTGCTGGTAACAACAGCGCCGTTCAGGCAGCAGGACTTGGGCGCAGAGGAGCAGAGCGCCGCGGAGGTTACGATGGAAGGGCCGTGATATCCCCTCTGTGATCCTCTGCCGCTCTGCGGCTCTCTGCGTCTCCTGAGGCGTTGGCGATGGACACAGAGGATCTGCGCGGCACGATGCCCCGGCTACCCGGATCGGCCAAGAGAGCACAACAGGAGAGCAACCATGACACCGTTGACTTCGCGTGAGCGTATGCTCCGCGCCATGAGGCACCAGGATATCGACCATGTGCCCTGCGCTTTTATGAGCTTTAGCGCCATGCGCGGACGCTGTGAGGATGCCTATCAGGTGGCCGAGAAGGAACTGGCCCTGGGGCTCGATAGCTGGATCTTTATCCCCTCGGCCTGGCGCAACCTGCGGCCCAACCATCCGGACCTGCGCGGCCTGCCCGTGCGCCTGCCGCGCTCGGTGGAGACGGTACTCTGGCAAGAGCAGGTGCCGGGCGAGCCCTTCCCCATCCTGCACAAGGAGTATCACACCCCCGCCGGCGTGCTGACGACGCGCGTTCGCCGTACCGACGACTGGCCCCATGGCAGCTTTGTCCCCTTTCTCGATGACTATCAGATCCCGCGTGCGGTCAAACCGCTGGTGACCAACCGGGCGGACCTGGAGGTGCTGCGCACGCTGCTCCAGCCGCCCAGTGCGGAGGATGTGGCCGCCTTCCAGGCCGAGGTCGAGCGGGCGCGCGCCTTTAGCGCCGAGCACGGCGTGCTGATCGCCGGCGGCTGGGGCGTGGGCGGCGATATGGTCGGCTGGCTCTGCGGGCTGGAGAACATGATGCTCATGGCCATGGATGACCCCGACCTCCTGGGGGACCTCCTGGACACCATCGCCGCCTGGAACGAAAGCCGCATGCGCGTGGTCCTGGAGGCAGGGGTAGACCTTTACATCCGTCGCGGCTGGTACGAGGGGGCCGATTTCTGGTCGCCCAGGCTCTACGAGCGCTTTCTCCTGCCGCAGGTCCGGCGTCAGGCCGAGTTGGCCCACGAGTATGGCGCGCTCTTTGGCTACAACATGACCACCGGCGCGCTGCCCATGCTGGATAACCTCCTCGCCTCCGGCGTGGACGTGCTCTTGGGCGCCGACCCCCTGCAGCACGGGGCCAATCCGCTCGAGACCATGCGCGACCGGCTGGGCGGCAAGGTCTGCATCTGGGGCGGCGTCAACGGGGCCATCACCGTGGAAGAGGGCAGCGAGGAGGACGTGCGCGGGGCCGTGGCTTACGCCCTCGAGGTGATGCGCGGCACGAACGGCTTTATCCTCTCGCCGGTGGATAATATCACCGAGATCACCCAGAACGCCTGGCGGAATGTGAGCGTGTTGGTGGAGGCGTGGAAGCATCAGACGTCAAGTCACTCGTAAGGCGTACTGCGTAATGCGTAACCTCGCTTTGTGCGGTGAGTGTCACTCTAAGGGAGGTTACGCAGTACGCATTACGGGTTACGCTTCCTCTCACGTATCACTCTGACGCATGACACTTGACGCTTGAGGTACTGCCCATGTACGATATCATCACCGTCGCCGACTCCTGCGTCGACCTGTTGATGGACCTGGGCGATGTGTTGCCCCGGTTCGGGCAGGTGGAGCAGTGGGTGCCGGATTACCATATGGAGATGGGCGGCTCGGCCTGCATCTTTGCCTGCCAGGCGGCCAAGCTGGGGCTGAGGGTCGGCATCGTGGGGCGGGTGGGCGATGACGCCTGCGGCCGCATGGTGCTCGGGCGGCTGGAGGAGAGTGGCGTAGATACGCGCCACATGGTCGTGGATCCCACCCTCAAGACGGGCCTGGGCGTGCTGCTCTGCCGTGGCGGCGGCGACCGGGCCATCCTGACCTATGGCGGCTCGCTGAATGCCGTGTACCCGGAGGATATCAGCGACGAGTTCCTGGCCGCGGCCCGCCACCTGCACTACTGCAGCTACTATCTGCAGACCAACCTGCTGCCTGCCGTGCCGCGGATCCTGCGGCGGGCCAAAGGGCTGGGCCTGACCGTCTCGCTGGATACCAACTGGGACCCCGACGCCCGCTGGGACGGTGGCCTGCAGGAGGCCCTGGCACTGGCGGACCTCTTCTTCCCCAACGAGCAGGAGGCGCGCGCCATCGCCCGGGCGGAGACGACCGAGCAGGCCCTGGCGACCCTGCTGGAGCGGGTGGGTATCGTCGCCGTCAAGCTGGGGGCGGAGGGCGCTCTGGTCGGGCAGGGGGGCGAACGGTGGCGCGTGCCGGTGGCGCCGGTGGAGCATCCGGTGGATACCGTCGGCGCCGGCGACAGCTTTGATGCTGCCTTTCTGGCCGGCCGGCTGCATGGCCTGCCGCTGGCCGCCTGCGCCGAGCTGGCCAACCGCTGCGGCCGGGCTACCACCCTCGCCCGTGGCGGTGTGATGGGGCAGCTCACGGCGGCCGACGTGCAGGACCTGCTGGGGTAGACCTGTTCTACTTCATCAGCAGACCGGGCTCCCACGCCAAATGGCGCTAGCTTTTGACTCGTGAGCCGGAGCATGTCGCCGTGTGCGCCCCTCTCCACCAGCAGACCGGGCTCCCATGCCCGGGATATGCGCGATAGCGAGGCATTCGCCGTGGTGCACGTGCTCACCGCTCGTAATCATGCGCGATGAGTCGCTACGAGTTGCATTGCCGGGCGTGGGAGTCCGGTCGGTGTGTCGGGTTTCGACCGAAGATTCGACGCCCCCGGCGGAACGGTGTAGACTGGCATCAGGTCTATAGTGCGCTGCAAACCTTGGCCCCGGCGCTGCCGCGCAGTCTGAGCGGCGACGCCTGTTCACGAAGGTAAGCCTACCTTGGACGGTTTCCTCTGGCCTGCTTTGTTGTCGCTGCTCTTCTTTGGCCTCTGGGCCTTTTTCCCCAAGCTGGCGGTCGACTACCTGGACCCCCGGAGTGCCCAGCTCTACCAGCTTCCGGGTACGGCGACTGTCGTGCTCTTGGGGTTCCTGCTCAGCCGAAGCCCACTCCAGTTCAGCGCTCGTGGAGCCCTGGCGGCTGCGCTGATGGGCGCTACAGGCGCCCTGGGCAGCCTCTGTCTGTTCCTGGCGCTCGGCAAAGGCCGGGCCTCGATCGTGGTGACCCTCACTGCCCTGTATCCCCTGGTGACTCTTTTGCTGTCCTTCCTCATCCTGAGGGAGCCGATCACGCTGAGGCAGGGCCTGGGGATGCTGCTGGCTCTGGCTGCGATGGCGCTGCTCTCGTAGAGATTGTGCGCCAGCGCGTTTCAAGGGGAGGTGCAAGCCAAATGGACCGGCGCAAGATTGTCATCATTGGCGCGGGCAGCGCCATGTTCACCCAAGGGCTGGTGGCGGACCTGATCCTGACGCAGGAGCCCTGGACGTTGGGCCTGGTCGATATCGACCCGCAGGCCCTGCAGACGGCGGAGGGGCTGAGCCGTCGCATGGCCCAGGCCAAGGAAGCCGACATCCGCATCGAGGCCTCCACCGACCGGCGCGACATCCTGCCCGAGGCGGATGTGGTCGTGATGACCGTCGGCGTGGGCGGGCGACGCGCCTGGGAGGCCGACGTCTTTATCCCCCGCCAATACGGCATCTATCAGCCCGTGGGCGATAGCGTAATGCCCGGCGGCGTCTCGCGGGCTATGCGCATGATCCCGGCGCTGGTGGACATCGCCAAGGACGTGCTCAAGCTCTGCCCGCAAGCGCGTTTCTTTAACTACTCCAACCCCATGACCGCCAACTGCTGGGCCATCCGCCGGGCCACGGGCGCCGAGGTGGTGGGCCTCTGCCACGGCGTGATGCACGTCGAGCGCGAGCTGGCCCAGTTCATGGGTGTGCCCCCGGCCGAGGTAACCTCGCTGGCCGTTGGCGTGAACCACTTTACCTGGATCTATGACCTGCGCCGGCGCGGGCAGGACGCCTGGCCTCTGGTGCGGGCGCGGCTGGCCGAGGAGCGCGGCGAGCCGGTGGACCTGGCGGGCCTGGGCCGCGCCTTTGCCGAGATGGGCGAGGCGCCGGCAGGGCGCCCCAAGGCGGCCGACAACCCCTTCTCCTGGTCGCTCTTTGCGACCTATGGCGCCTACCCGGCCTGCAACGACCGCCACGTGAGCGAGTTCTTCCCCGAGCGTTTCGGCCCCGGGACCTACTATGGCCGGACCCTGGGCGTCGAGGCCTTTTCCTTCGAGCGCACCATCAGTTGGGGCGACGAGATTTACGCCCGCATGCAGGCGCGTGCGTCCGGCGAGGAGCCCCTCGATGAGCGCCTCTTTGAGCGCGCCGAGGGCGAGCACGAGCAACTGCTGGACATCCTGCGCGCCATGGAGCGGGACGAGCGGCGGGTCTTTTCGGCCAACCTGCCCAACCGCGGCGCCGTGCCCAACCTGCCGGCGGAGGCCATCCTGGAGCTGCCGGCGGTGGCCACGGCGACCGGCTTCCGTGCTGTGCAGGTGCTGGACTTTCCGGAGCCCCTGGCGGCGACGCTGCGGCCCAAGCTGGCGGCCCAGGCCGTGACGGTGGATGCTGCTCTGACCGGCAGCCCCAAGCTCTTTGTGGAGGCGCTGCTGGCCGACGGCGCCGTGACCGATCGGGCCACCGCCGAAAAGCTGGCTGATGAACTGCTCAGGGCACACAAGCAGTACCTGCCCCAGTTCGAGTAGGCGCCGCTGGTTGCGGTTCTGCTGCTCTGGTAGCCAAGGAGGTACAGTATCAACAATTTGCCCATCGTGGATTCCCACCTCGACCTGGCGGAAAACGTGACCCTGTTCGGATATGATCTCACGCTGCCTGCCGCAGAGAGGCGAGTGCGCGAAAAGCGCACCTCGCAACAGGCCACCGTATCCCTTCCGGACCTGGAGCGGGGCGGCATTGCTGTGGTGTTCGCCACGGTGACGCCGGGCTTCCTGGTCGCCGATGTGGGCCAAGACTTTCAGCCGCGCTCGGCGCTCTACCGCACTCCCGAGGAAGCCGAGGCCCAGGCGCTGAGGCAGATTGCCCTGTATGAGGCGTGGGAGGCGCAAGGGCGCGTCCGGCTGCTCAAATCGGTCAGCGATCTGGATGATCACCTGGATTTGTGGCAACACGACCGCAAACCGGGCCTCGTGATGCTCATGGAGAGTGCAGACCCGATCGTTCACGTCCGCGACCTGCCGCGCTGGTGGCAGCGCGGCCTTCGCTTGATCGGGCTCACATATGGAAACACCCAATATGGGTTCGGCGTGGCCGGAGGCAGCACGACCTTCAGGCATGGCGGCCTGACGGCCGAGGGAGTCTCGCTGCTCGAGGGCATGGCGGAGCTGGGCTTTATCTGGGACATCTCGCATCTGGCTGACGAAGGCATATGGCAAGGGCTGGACCTCAAGCCTCCCTACGTCTGCGCCTCCCATGGCAATGCGCGAGCGCTGGTCCCAACGGACCGGCAACTGAGCGATGACGTCATCCGCGCGATCGCCGAGCGGGGTGGGGTCATTGGCCTCGTGCTCTATAACGCCTTTCTCGAGCTCCGCTGGAAGCTGGACAAATCGCTGCCGGTCACCCTCAGCGAGCACCTACGGCGGCATGCGAGCCATATGGCAGGGCTCGTCGGTTACAGCCATATCGGCATAGGGTCGGACCTGGATGGGGGCCTGGGCCTCGAGGAGAGCCCGGTAGAGATCGACACTGTGGCTGACCTGGTCAAGATAGGGTCTATCGTGCCCGCTGAGGCTCGAGAGGCCCTACTCAGCAGCAACTGGCTGCGCTTCCTCAGGCGTTCTTTGCCGCGTACTGCGTAGACGGCAAGGGCACGGGACCTACGATCTGAACGGTTTTGACGTCTGCAGCATACCTGGAGAGGAGTCTGCCCCAATGGATGGACGGGAACTCAAGGACTTGTGGAAGAGCGGCACCCCCAGCTTTGGCGCCTGGGTGACCCTTACCGACCCCGCGGTGGCCAGGGTGATGTGCCAGATTGGCTTTGATTGGGTGATCATCGATGCCGAGCACATGCCTTACAATCCGGAGTCGCTGCGCAACATTATCAGCACCATCCGCAGCACAGGCGTGGTGCCCCTCGTCCGGGTGACGGACAACAGCCCGGCGCTTATCAAGCAGACGCTGGATTGGGGCGCTGAGGGCATCATGATCCCGCTGTTGCGCACGGTCGACGATGCGCGGCGTGCGGCTGCGGCCTGCCGCTACCCGCCGCAAGGCATTCGCGGCTGGAACCCGCGCGATGCGGCGGACTTTTTCGTCGATACTCAGCACTACCGGCAGACCATCAACGAGCGGGTCATCGCCATGCTGCAAGTGGAGCACATCGACGCCGTCAACAACCTGGACGGCTTTCTCGCCGTTCCCGGCGTCGACTGCATTCTCATCGGCCCGGCCGATCTCTCCTATTCCCTGGGCTACCCGCTGCAGCTCGAGCATCCCGCTGTACAGCAGGCCATCCAGACGACCATCGACAAATGCCGTGCTGCCGGCATACCCGTTGGCATCGCGCCCGGCGGCAATGCCGAGGACCTGGCGGCGTGGATGAAGCGGGGCATCAACTTTATCACCATCGGCGCGGACTTTGGCTGGATACGTGAGGCCGGCACGAATCTGCTGCAGCGGGTACGCGAGCTGACCGGCGGCCGGTAGCCGGCTGCCAGACCCGAGGGAGTCCCGCGCGAGCGTAATGGGGCCGAGCCGCAACAGGCGGCATGCTGAGCGAGCTTGGGACGTGCTCCAAGTGACGCCGAGTCCGGAGACGGGCGCGAAGCCGTCCTCAGCTCGCTCGTTTGGCGTTGGGTTGGGGCGAGCGTGCAATAGCTGCTCGCGGAGGACTCCCTCGGCTGAAAGAGGGAGTCCCGCGCGAGCGTATTGCAGCCGAGCCGCAACAGGCGGCATGCTGAGCGAGCTCGGGACGTGCTCCAAGTGGCACCGAGTCCGTAGTACGAGCGCGAGGCCGTCCTCAGCTCGCTCGTTTGGCGTTGAGTAGGGGCGAGCGTGCAATAGCCGCTCGCGGAGGACTCCCTCGGCTGAAAGAGGGAGTCCCGCGCGAGCGTAATGGGGCCGAGCCGCAACAGGCGGCATGCTGAGCGAGCTCGGGACGTGTTCCAAGTGACGCCGAGTCCGGAGACGAGCGCGAGGTCGTCCTCAGCTCGCTCGTTTGGCGTTGGGTTGGGGTGAGTGTGCAATAGCCGCTCGCTGAGGACTCCCTCGGCTGAAAGAAGGAGTCCCGCGCGAGCGTATTGCGGCCAAGCCGCAACAGGCGGCATGCTGAGCGAGCTCGGGACGTGTTCCAAGTGACGCCGAGTCCGGAGCACGGGCACGAGGTCGTCCTCAGCTCGCTCGTTTGGCGTTGGGTTGGGGTGAGTGTGCAATAGCCGCTCGCTGAGGACTCCCTCGGCTGAAAGAAGGAGTCCCGCGCGAGCGTAATGGGGCCGAGCCGCAACAGGC
>DAOUGZ010000119.1:0-26366 GCA_034428955.1 Anaerolineae bacterium
CCGTCACATCGCCTACGACCGCAGCGTGCCCACCCAGGTTCACATCCAGGATAATGTGCTCTTGCCACACACTGCCCTTGCCGTCCACATTCTCCCAGATGTAGTAACGCGGCGGCGCATTGCCACCCACATCTTCCATCTCGCAACCAAAGATGTCCAGGTCGCCGTCGATATCGCCGACAGCCAACCCTGCATGTACCGCCGGGCCGACCTCGTGACGCTCCCAGGGCTGCGTGGGGGTCGGCGGGGATCCGGTACCAGCGGAGACTGTTCTGGTCCGACATGGTCAGGATTTCCAGGGCGCCGTCCCCGTTTATGTCCGCAGCCGCCACATCGTGCGCCCCTCTGAGGTCGGGGTCGAAGGCAAAGCGGGTAAAGGGCCTATCCGCATCGCGCGCGTTGCGGTACCAGGCACCGCCCGTCACCAGATCGATGTAGCCGTCCCCATCCACATCCGGCGCCACGGCCCCCACATCCGAAGGGGAATCCGTGCCCAGCAGGTGGCGCGTCCACCGCTCCGGCATGTGCATCTTGTACCAAAAGATGTCGCCGTACTGCTGCCCGACGATGTACTCCAGCCGCCCGTCGTTATCGAGGTCGGCGAGGGCCGTCTGGGCGTAGCGGCCGCTGGGCAGGTCTGTATCGATTACATGGTGCCGGAAGCGCATCATTCTCGCTCCATCGTAACCCCTGCCGGCGCTTCGCCCCGAGCCGGTCGTTCCGGTACGGCGGGCATCATGTCACCGATTGGCACTCAGGCCGACCCCGGGCCGGGTAAGAAACACCGGCCTACGGCATAGCTGAGAACACCTCACACCCTTGAGCCGCTACACGCTGACCAGGTACGTAGCCAGCGGGATGAGAGACAGGTTAAAGAGCGCGTGGGCGAGGATGCAACTCTCGACGCCACAGCGCCGGTAGAGCCAGCCCAGCATGAGGCCGATTGGGAGTATCTGGGCCGGCTTGACCCACACTGGGTCCGTTGCCCCCACGTGCCCCAGGGTCCACAGGAGCGCGGCCAGCACGATGGGTATCCAATACCTCTTGCCCTGGCAGTTGAGGTATCTGGCCAGAAAGCCCTGGATGCCCAAGCGATAGATCAGCTCTTCGCCAAAGGCGGCCGACAGCGCCAGCACAAGAACCTGCAGCGAGAAGGTGGGGGCATCCTCCACGGTAAGGCTCGACAGGCCTAACAACATTTCCGATACCCGCGGCGGCACCAGGCGGAAAAGCACGACCGTGTAGGCGACCGCTGCCGCAGCAACCCCAACCGTACTCAGGATGTAACGGCGGGCCCGGATGCGCCCGGCAGCGGGCAGCGTGGTGGCGCCAGGGTTGCCTGAGGGTTGCGGAGCCCCTGCCCGCTCCACGGATGCCGCCCCAGCGGGCGCCGGTGCGGGGCTGTACAAGCGTCGCAGCAGGGGAAAGCTCAGGTGGCCCATCGAGGCCGCATAATGCATGCCCAGCATGGTAAAGCCCGCCAGCCGCGACGCGCCAATGAGGGCGATCACCAGGGTGCCCAGCTTGACGAGGACGACCATGATGGCCAGGGTGTCGTCATCCAGCGGCACGGCGTTCATTTGCTCTGCCAGGGCGGCCAGTATGTCGGGGATCATCCGGCTGGTGGCTATCAGGTTCAGAGTGTCGAAAGCCAGCGATACCAGGCCGGCGGCAATGCCATACAGCCAGTAGGCTTGTACGTGACGCCAGTTCCGGATCCAGTCGATCAGAAACGCCAGGCTAAAGAACGCGATGCCCAGCATGCCGACGCACGCCGGGGCGATCGTCGTCGGAGGGATGCCCAGGTCCATGCCACTGCTCCTTCTGAGCCTGTTCTCGCCCTCCCGGAGGTTCCAACACTCTCTTCAACCTGAAGCCCGTCACTAGGACACCGAATCTGACTTGGGGGGCGCGTCTTGAAACCTCCGGGAGGGTGAGATGTGCCAAAGCGCCACGGCAGTTCGGATAACCTGCTGTGCTTGTCCTTCCGATTGTGAGCATCATACACCTGGTACTCGAGTGCGTCAAGGAGTACGTGTAGTTCTTGACAGTTTACGCCTTTGGCTGCAGACTCGCCGCTATGGACAGACAATGGCTCTATCGCGCCTGGCGCCGGGTGCCGGCAACGGTGCAGCGCGTTCTACTCTGGTGGGGCAATGCCCGCTTTGTGGCCGGCGTGTTGGCGCTGATCGTCGACGACCGGCAACAGGTGCTGCTCCTACGACACGACTACCGGCGCGTGGGCCAGTGGGGCCTGCCCGGCGGCTGGTTGAAGGGTGACGAGAAGCCCGAGGCGGCCCTGGCCCGCGAGCTGCGCGAGGAGACGGGGCTGAAGGTGGATGCCGTGGCGCCGCTGGCCGTGCTGCGCGGCAACGACATGCGGCGCCTGGACATCATCTACCGCTGCCGCATCGTGGGTGGCGAGTTCAAGCTCGGCGAGGAGATTGCCGCTGCCCGCTTTTGCCCGCTGGAGGAGCTGCCGGCCGGGATGTTTGCGGAGCAGGTGGCACTGATCCGGCGTGTGGTCGGGCACGAGCAGCCCTGAACTGGGCTCGGCTGGTTACAGCGGACCTCTTCGGACTTGCCAAACCTTGAATTGGGCGTAAAATGCATGATAGGCGGTAGAGAGCATGACTGCGCCGCCTCCGCTCTACAGGTCCGCTAGCCCCATAGCTTCGGTGGGGCCAATGCACTGGCAAGGAGGTCGCGATGCTCAGTTTCCTCAGGGGGAGCAAAGCCAGTATCACCATAGTGCCGGCGCGGGCAAACTACCAGCCGGGCGAGTCCATCCAGGTACAGATAAAGGTGTCCAGCGAGCAGGATCTGTCCGTCCGCGAGGGGCGGGTCGCCCTGTGCCTCAAACACGAACTCCAGTACCGCAACGACGAGGCGCGCTCGGCCAGCGACCGATATACCTGGCAGAGGACGGAACGCGAAATCGAAAAGGTCACGTTCCTGCCGGAGGGCGTGATCCCAGCCGGCTCGTCTCAGGTTTACGAGTGCACGCTGACCGTCCCGGCGACTGCGCTTCCTACAGGCGCCGGCGGAAAGCTCTTCTCAGATTTGATGGGCATGGTGTCTCCCTTGGCGAAGGCGGCTGTGCCCCCCACATGCGCCGGTGGGAAAATCATCCGCGTCTACTGGTGGGTGAAAGCGACTCTGGACCGCAAGGGCGCCAGGGACGTGGAGGAGCGGGCCGACATCGTGGTCTTTAATGCGCTCCCGGGCATCAACGCCCGCGCCGGCCGCTACGGCGTATCCAATCAACTGGACGAGGCCGAGATGGCCCTTGACCTGCCCAGCCTGGAGTGGGCGCTCGGCGAGACCATCGAGGGGCAACTCTTGGTGTGCCCGCAGAAGGCGATCGATGTGAGTGAGGTTCGCGTCGAGTTGGTGCGCGTGGAAAGGGTGCAGAGCACCCAGTTCCCCCGGCCCCTAGCCGTTGAGGTGCACGTCGGCAGCCCGCGGGGGTTGAACGAGGCCCAGCAGGTGGAGAAGGTCAAGGTCGCAGACGGCGGCAGGCTGCAGCCCGGTCAGGAGCTGGCCTACCCCTTCCGCCTGACCATTCCAACGGGCGTGCCGCCAAGTTGCGAGTTCGGCAGCGCCTCCGTCACCTGGCTGTTGCGGGGAATCCTGGCGCGCCGCATGCGCTCAGACACGCAGTGTGAGATCGACCTGCAGGTCGCCGGCGCCCGGGCGTAGTGCCGCGTCAAAGACTCCGGCAGACCAGGCTCGGGCGCTACAGGTGTGCTGAGAGGGGGTTTTGGAGGTTCTCCGGCGCCGCCGGAGAACCTCCAAAACCCCCTCCTAGTCCTCGTACTTTTCCTCAAGGAACCAGGCCACTTCCCGAAAGTGCTCAGGAATCCGGAGGCCGCGTGCCCCCCCGCTCACCCACAATCTCGGGTAGGGCGCGCAGCAACCACGTCGCGCAGGAACTGCTTGCGGCCCGCTGGCTCGACATGGGTCAACCCTGAAGCGAGGAGCAGCAGATACAGCCCCTGTATGTGCGGGAAGGACTTGAGCACAGGGCGCTGCTCTTTGCCCATCATGCACCCCGAAGGGGATCTTGTCAATCTCGCAGACGCTGCAGGGTGCGGTTCATTCTGGGGGCGAGAAACGTCTGCGCTCCGGGTATACCCCCAGAATCGTCCGTGCAACATGTGCGTGTTGTGCACGCCGGAGCCGCCCGAGGCTTGCCACGGTAGCCTCGGGCGGCTCCGCTCGCGCCAGAAATATACCGATGATTCTGGGACATCCACTGCCCCCCGCTCTTGACAAGTTACGCCGTTCGATGCAGACTCCCCAAACGTGAAACGTCAGGGAGATTGCTTCGCTGTGTCTGCAATGACAACCATGCCTACTGAGCACCGTCGACTGTCTACTGCCCACTGAGGCAGCCGACCGATAGCCGATAGCCGTTAACCGCCAGCATTTATAGGAGACAGCATGACCGACAAATACATCCCGCAGGAGATTGAGGCCAAGTGGCAGAAGCGCTGGGAAGAGACGCGCCTCTACCATGTGGACGACGACGTGGCCAACCCGTACTTTTTCTTGACCATGTTCCCGTATCCGTCTGGGGACCTGCATATTGGCCATTGGTATGCGATGACGCCGGCCGACGCCAAGGCGCGCTATCTGCGCATGAAAGGCCATGACGTCATGTTCCCCATAGGCTTTGATGCTTTTGGCCTGCCGGCAGAGAACGCGGCCATCAAGCGCGGCATCCACCCCTACCAGTGGACGATCAAGAACGTGGAGCGCATGCGCAGGCAGTTGCGTTCGATGGGCGCCATGTTCGATTGGGAGCGCGAGGTCGTCACTTGCCAGCCGGACTATTACCGCTGGTCGCAGTGGTTCTTTCTCCAGTTCTACAAGCACGGGCTGGCCTACCGCGCCCAGTCGCCGGTGGATTGGTGTCCGCAGTGCAACACGACCCTGGCCCGCGAGCAGGTCTGGGGGGAGGATCGCCATTGCGAGCGTTGCGGTACGCCGGTGATCAAAAAGGACCTGAAGCAGTGGTACCTGCGCATCACCAACTATGCGGAAGAGTTGCTGCGCCACGATGGCCTGAACTGGCCCGAGCGGGTCGTGACGATGCAGCGGAACTGGATCGGCCGTAGCGAGGGCGCCGAGCTCAACTTCCGAAGCGAGCAGGGCGACGATATCATCGTCTTTACCACCCGGCCGGATACGGTCTATGGCGCCACCTTCATGGTGTTGGCCCCCGAGCATCCGCTGGTGAGCAAGCTGACCACGCCCGAGCGCCGAACCGAGGTGGAGGCGTATATGGCCGACGCCGCCCGGCAGACCGAGATTGCCCGGCTGGCCACGGAGAAGGAAAAGACCGGTGTCTTTATCGGCGCCTATGCCGTGAACCCGGCCAACGGCGAGCGTATCCCCATCTGGATCGCCGATTACGTCCTCATGGGCTATGGCACGGGCGCGATCATGGCCGTGCCCGCGCACGACGAGCGCGACTTTAGCTTTGCCACCAAGTACGGCCTGCCCATCCCGGTGGTCATCCGCCCGCCGGATTGGGACGGTGAGCCGCTGCCGGCAGCCTACACGGGCGAGGGGCCGCTGGTCAATTCCGGTCCCTTCGACGGCATGCCGCAGAAGGAAGCCATCAAGGCTATCACCGATTATCTGGCCGAGAAGGGTTTGGGCAAGGCGGCGGTCACTTACCGCCTGCGCGATTGGCTGATCAGCCGCCAGCGCTATTGGGGCACGCCTATTCCCATCGTCTACTGCAAAAAGTGCGGCACGGTGCCGGTGCCGGAGGAGGATCTGCCCGTCCTGCTGCCGGACGATGCCCAGTTCCTGCCCACGGGCGAGTCGCCGCTCAGGTATCACGAGGGCTTTCGGCACACGACCTGCCCGCAGTGCGGCGGACCGGCCGAGCGCGAGACGGACACGATGGACACGTTCATCTGCTCTTCGTGGTACCAGATGCGCTATACCAGCCCGCACTATGACCAGGGACCCATCGACCCGCAGGCGGCCAGGGCTTGGCTGCCGGTGGACCAGTACACGGGGGGCATCGAGCACGCTTGTATGCACCTCCTGTATACTCGCTTCTTCACCAAGGCCTGCCGCGATATGGGCATCCTGGATCACGACGAGCCGATGATCAATCTGTTCAACCAGGGCATCATCCTCGGCGAGGACAATGAAAAGATGTCCAAGTCGCGAGGCAATGTGGTCAACCCAGACCACTATGTGGGTGCAGTTGGGGCGGACGCCGTCCGCGCCTACCTGATGTTCATCGGTCCATGGGAGTTGGGCGGGAGCTGGAACTCGCGTTCCATCGACGGCATCTCGCGCTTCTTGAACAAGGTGTGGGGGCTGGTTGTGGATCCCCTACCACCGGTAAAGAATGACGGTGGGGCGAACGGTGTCGCCGAGCTGCGGCGCCTCACCCACAAGACCATCCGCACTTGCAGCGAGCACATGGAAGGGTTCCGCTTCAACGTCTACCTGGCGGCGCTGATGGCCTATTCGAACCATCTGGTGCGCCTGCGGGAGACGCCTGTAGTGCACACGCCGGCCTGGGGCGAGGCCATGCGCACGCTGGCGTTGCTCTTGGCGCCGGTGACGCCACATCTGGCGGAGGAGCTGTGGGCGCGCCTGAGCGGTAAGTATAGCGTGCACCAGCAAGAATGGCCCGAGTGGGACGAAGAGCTGGCCGCCGACGAGGTCATCACCCTCATCGTGCAGATCAACGGCAAGGTCCGCGACCGGCTGCAGGTGCCTGCCGATATCAGCGGTGAGGATGCCAAGGCACTGGCCGTGGCTTCCGACGGCGCCAAGCGCCACGTCAACGGCAAGACGGTGAAGGATGTGATCTATGTGCCGGGCAAGCTGGTGAATATCGTGGTGCGGTAGGCAGCTAACGACCATCGGCTACCGGCTATCGGGCAGAGCCGTGCGAGCGCATCCCCCGCACGGCTCTGCTTTTTGTGGAGTGCCAACCGGGTTTCAAGCCGCCGGACTAAGGAGGGCGAAGCCCCGCTATGGCTCGTGCAAGAGTGAGTCGTGCTATTCAGGTCAGGGCGCGTCGGATTCGAGCCAGTCGTCTGTCGCCGCGGCGGGGTGCTGTGCCTTCACTCTACGGCACTCCTGCCGAGCGGGCTCTCGCGCCTATGGTGGTGGCTGAGCAAGGCTACCCGTTCTAGCATTCTGTACGCCAGATGCGCTTGCAAAGACCGCCAAGCGTCCAAGAGGATATCTGTTTCATGGCCCTTGTACGCTATTCGCGGTGGTGTCGCTACACGGGGCCTCGGACAGAGAGCCTGCTTTCGCTACGGGAGGCTGTACTCCGTTTGCTGGTGCTCAGTCGATCATCCGGAGCTGGGATGGTGTCGGGTCTATCGCTACCAACAAAGCGCGTTCCAAGCTAGCAGCTGAGACGATCGCCTGGCCAGGCGCTAGGTTGGGCAGTCTATCCCACAAAGCGTCATCTACACCGCCTATCGAGCGCTTGAGGCGACTGATCACATTCGCATCCGCGATCTTGTGCAGTATGTAGTTGTTGATCAAGCCGAGCACCTCATCAGGCAGGTGCTGTGGCAACTGTGTCACGAATGTGAGGCCTAGCCAGCGCTTGCGCCCGCGGCGAGCTATCCTGGCTACTTGCTGAAACAGCACCTGCATCTGTCGGATGCGTTCAGTTGACAGGAACTCGTGTGCCTCCTCTATCACAATCATCACACGCCGAAGGGGGCCACCTTTTTCGTGGATTCTGTAGTTTTGCTCCTGCTGTAACCTCAGGCCGCGAAGCACCTCCGCAATGACAAGGTTGTTGATCTGTGGTGAGTCAGTGTCGCTCAGGTCGATAATGGTGACCCGCCCCGGCTGAGTCATGGTCTGATAGTCCGGCAGTTCGACCTCATCATTGTCGAAGATTCCAAGACGCAGAAGACGCCCGAGGCTTCCCTGCACTTTGCGCCAACTCCACTGATTGCTCTCCAGCTTCGATTGCTTGACAATCTCCCTCATGCGGTCATGGTTGCTGCGGAACTCTGGACTCCTGAGGTTTGTTTTCCCTTCCCCACCCACAATGTCCGCACACATCCGCACGATGTCATACATGCGCTGCAATGTTAGGCGTGGGTATCCCCTCTCCATCTCATCTAGTTCGAGCAGTTCCGCCTTTTCTGCCTCGTTGACGGGGAAAATGCCCAACTCCTGCAGCACACGCCTTGCAATGTCGTAGGCTTTCTGGAAGCGCTCCTGTTGTGCGTCGTTGAGGCCCAGGATTTCCACCACTGCATGAGGCGACAGGTTCGCGAATTCGAGGCAGAACTCTCGATTGTCAGCATAATCGGCATTGGCCGTATCACGTCCAGCCAGATGGTATATGCCCACATTCCCGACGCCATGTGGTTCCAGCCCCTTTCGCGCGAGGGCAGCCAACATGCCTGCGTTGTTGGTTGGCTCCATGATGCGCGTGTACTCCCCTTCGGTGTCGAACACAACCACGGCCACACCCTGGCGCGACAGCTTATCAATCAAACCAGATACTGTGGTCGACTTGCCACCGCCAGTCGTCCCAAGGATACCGAGGTGGCGCGGAAACACATCCTTGCGCGTTGAGGGCAGCGCCACTGGCATCTCCTCATAGCCGACTGCAAGTCCGAGACGGATGTCACCGGACAACTTGAGTTTTTCTTCAGTTTCGGCCTGTTCCAGAGCGAAGACCGGGCTGTTAGGCAGCGGGCGGAACCGCGGTGGAACGATCGTGCCGTCCGTCTCTTCGCCCAGGATCTCTACCTGGATCCGGCCATGGTACCTGGGGAGGAACATGGCCCCTCTGACGGTTGTGGTTACAACGATCGGCGCATCAGCTCTGAGGCCATCGGGCTCGGCAAACGGGCCCTGGACAACAATCCCCAGGTACTGACGTCCATCCCCCCCTTTCTCTCTAGGCCGGCTCTTGATACGAACGAGTGATTGGGACGGAACTTTGCCGATCTCATCTGCCGGCAGCAGGACGGTTACTGTGTTGTCCTTGCTGTTAGGCGCGTCAAACATGGTGCGACCAATGGCACCTTCGTATTCCTCTGCGATCTCAAGTTCGCCGCCAGCAGCATCAATCTCCTGCCCCAGAATCTCCTCCAAGTCTACCGGCATGGGGTGGGCACTTCCGCCGTCTCCCTGGTTGGTCAGATCAAGCGAATCTGCACTCATGCTATCCTCCATCAGCGACGCGTCTCGCGCTCACCCAGATAGCGCAATGGTTGTCCCGTATTGGCATAGGCCATCTGCACGGAGGATGCGAATGTGTCCGTGCCGAAGACCGTGCTGCAAACCGTGTCGGCCAAGTCGATGAGCATAGGGAAGCCGCGATGCTCCTGAAGCATGCTATCGGCCATTGCGATGTGCGCAGCCATCTCTGCATGGTCGATATGAGCATAGAAAAGGTATGGTGGTGCGCCCTCCCACACTCTGTACACCCCTACCACAATCTTTGGCCCTATCTCTCGGCAGAACTGCTCCATCGCAGGTCTAACGCCACTACCAGTGCGGTATCCGCCTGTCTCGAGTAGGTGCTCAAGGTCCGGCTGCATAGTCTGCACGATGGCAAACTCCATCGGGTTCAGCGCATTGCCTATGGTCAACCAGTGGCGCTTTCGGGGGGCGCTAGGCACAAAGACGAAGCGCTCATGCTGCACATACCACTCGATGAGATCTAGCGAAATCCTGATACGCTCCAATTGCGATGCCCACCGACCAGTCAGCAGTTCGTAGGGGGCTGGACTGCCATGTCCCATTCTCCACGGCGCGCAGGACTTCTCTTTGAGGATGGCACGTTCAGCGTAGGTCATGACCCCACGACGCGCTAACTCGCTCATGGCGTCCGCTCCCGTGCCTTGCGCTTCGCGTTTCTCTCGACGCTCGAGGACAGCCACAGCTTCCTCGACCGGATTCCCCAGCCTCGTCCGTAAGTCCCGCCGGAACAGGCGGTGAGCCCAAGACCCCTGCCGGCCGTTATAGGCTACAAGGCATACTCCGATCTGAGTGATCGTTAGTGGAATGGTGTCGTGCACGACACTATTACCATCGCAAGCTTCGACGCCCCCATTGAAGAGCAGGCCTTTATGGATTCGCTCCAAGTCTGCGCGTTGCGCTTGGTACACGCCTGCATTCGGCGGAGCGCCAGGCCCTCCCGGGATCTTGCTGAAGACAACCTCACGGACTGCTTTGCGAACGGCATCCTCTTGTGCGATAGCATCTGCCACCTCTTGCTCTAGACGTCCATAGGCTGAGAGCAAGTCTTCCCCCAGCACCCATGTGTCCAGATCAAGGACTTGCGCAAACGGCTCGCCGTGGGCTGACTCGAAGTCCATCTCTCCCGGACCATATGTTACTAGGCCTTGATTGCTATCTGTGGACAGGCTTTCTGCGTCCATGTGCCCTCCTTGCTTGCAGTCTGGCCATCTGACTACTGTTCCGACGTAGCCCGGCAGAGTTCGACAAAATGATGTTGTTCACCTCAAATCAAGCGACTCGGCCCACGAAGGGCCTCTGCCCACTGATACAAGGAGAGTGTGTCCATAGGTCGTGGCGACTGCACTGGGCAGTCCAAAAGTCCCTCGAAGCACGTTGGTGGCTGCTCTTAGGCGCTGTGCGTATCCGCTCTGCGACAAGTCCAAGAGTGGGAGGACGCTTTCTGGAGGAGCGAGGAGGGCAAGGGCCACTTGGTCGGCCCGGTTCTCAATGTCCCATACGATTGCATTCTGGCCATCACCCCTCTCCATCAATGATGTGTACGGGCCAATGGAGATGCTACCAAGCACTGCATGCACGCGCTCGGTTACGGTGGCTGGACGAAGACCATCTAGCACATCGCTGATTTGCGGGCCAAGCTTGCCCATGGCTCTCTCTCGTGGCAGCCAGTAGTCGAGCAAGAAATGACTGATCTCGTGTGCCATAGTCAATCGCTGCTCATCCTCCGGGTCGGTGCCATCCACGAAAAGCAGGCCATGACCGCTCTGGGCGATTAGGCATCCCCGGACTTCGCGGTTTCTACAACTGAACGTGAATGGGACCTCACGCTGGTTTACCCAATGTTCGATATCCTGTAGGCACAGTCGTGGCATCTTAACTAGTGCCACGGGCAGTGCTAGCGCGAGTGGGCGCTCTAGGCTGCGAGGGAAGCCTTCTGTCTCACCACATAGGCTCCAGAATATGTCTACCGCATCCTGGCCTGGACCAGAGAGCCACATGCTCATTGCTCCTCTTCGCCCTCGCTGCCGTCAGCCTTCTCTACTGTTCTGCCCTGTTTTCCCTCACCCTCGGATCGATCTCGCGCAGCAGCAAGCAGTCCCTGGCTGGCTGCCATGGACCATCTTTCGCTTTGGCCGAATTGCTTCTTTGAGAGCACCTTCATAGCCTCAAGTGCTTCGATCTGCCTGATGAGGTTTGCAATCGCACCGACGTCGGCGCCGGTAAAGTCGGCAAGCTTCCTTACCTGCTGTGCGAAATCGGCACTTTCTGGGTTTGGCCGCTTGCACAGCGCCAACCGAGCAAGCATGCCAGGTGAGATCCCAAGCAGCTCACTCAGACTCTGGTCAGTGAGTCGCTCGCAGATCTGGTACATAGCCAAGATGCTCGCCATGTATTCTGTGTCTTCGTTCAGCCGCTTGGCTAGTCGGGCTAGGTGCCGATTGGTCTCCATTGAAAGTAGATCTCTAGACATGATCGTTCAACTCCGAACGCGGAATCTGGCGCCGCAATTGCTTCTTGAGCCTATCTTTGTGGCGTTTTACCTCTCGCGCCTGCTCCTCTGGTAGTAGATGTGTGATGCCCAGCACTGCAGCGTATTCGCTCGTCTCACGAACACCCTCCATCAGCAGCAGCACAATCTCCATATCTATTGGGTCTTGTAAGAGCGTCTGCAATCGTGGCCAGACAGGGGATGTAAGGATGCCTACCTGCGCCTCAACGCTCAGTGCATTTGTGTCTTCTATCTCATGTTCCGGTGCAGGAGCATCCAGTTCGACAACCCTGCTTTCTCCTGACGCCATCTCCCATCGACGCCTCGTTTCTATCTGGTTTCGAAGGTCGTAGCGCGCAGACATACGAAGGTAGCGATCGAGACTCATCTTTTCTGGATCGTACTGCTGGGGGCGCTGAAGGTAACTCAGGATCGCATCATCGGCTGCCGTCTCTACTAGTGCAGGATCTACTGATGGGAACCTCGTTCTCATGTATTCTATGAGTGGTGGCAGGTATGCTTCGGCAATCTCGGCTGGAGCCGTGACATCTCCGGCCAGCAGGCTCTCATGCAGGATCCGTTCATTACTAGGGCGATGATCGGCTGTTGCTGGCATTCGATCACCCCCACGCTTTCTGGAACACCAAGATGTACTCGGTGCTCATCCTCGATCCAAACGCGCTCACATAGGGCATCACTCGTCGTCGCTCGCTAATCGTGCGCGTGTGCTGGTATCTCAACACCAGCCCAACCGCCTGCCCGATTTCCACAAGCACCCTATGAGTTGGAACATCGACTCGACGGATATGAGAAGGGCAGACCACTATGATGGCATGGCGACCATTCTTCAGGACCCGTGCCACTTCGCTCAGAGTAGCGTACATGTCGACAAAGTATCTGTGACACAGCTTGGCATGGCGCTCGGATATCGTGGCTAGCTCCGCCAAGACCGACGGAGTCTGGTCTAGCCGCGCCAAGCGACTATCGACAACTAGTGGTCCACCGAGCCTCCCCCGTTCACTGCCTATATATCGTGGTGCGTGAGCCATGTATGTGGCTAAGTCGATGCCGAGGGCTGCCTTCATCCAGGGAATCGCTAGGAAGTGTGCACGCGGATAATCAAGCGCAGTTGCGTATGGGGGCGATGAGAATACAAGGTCAACAGTCTCATCATCAAGGTCGAGAGAACGAGAATCGCCCAATTGTGCCTTTGCCCAAGTCGTCTGGCCGACAGCCTGGCAGCGGTCTCGGAAATCGGCCACCTGCTTGCGCATCCGCCGCACACGTTCTCCAAAGCGTCTCAAGGGATCTGGACGCTTGGGATGCCTGAAGTAGTGGTGCCGCGAGTGTATGATATCGCGTGCATTGGCGACGCTGGTTCGGGCCAAAATGACTGATGAGAAGGCGACCCAGAGCAGGTTCCGTACATCAGCAGGCATGGCCACATCGCCGATGTGGTAGGCCAGTGCAGACAAAGCCAACGATACCTCTCGGTCAAACCAGTAATCACGGTTGGGAAAATCTGGAGGAGAGAGCCGCTCACGGAGAGTTGGTGTTACTTGATCTAGCCTTGCCATCTCGCAGTCTTGGGCCGCACGCTGTGAGACCAACTGCTGGGCGACTTCGATGTCTGCGTCATGCACTACTTGACACTTGGTATGAGCGATGAGACGGGCGAGTGGGTCAATATCGAAGCCGAGGCCATTACGTCCCATTAGCCGGGCTTCGACGAGCGCTGTGCCGCTTCCTACCATGGGATCCAGCAGCAGGTCACCCGGCTCAGAGTATTGCTGTAGTGCATAGCGTACAAGCTGGGGGGGGCACTTGGCAGCGAAAGCGTGGAGCCCATGGCTGGCATACAGCGTGTCGTGGTTGGCAAAGTCGAATTGGGTCATCTTCTCGGTACCATTCTACGCGTTGAGCCGAACATAACGCTCAAGTCTTCGTGCCGTGGAGTTGGCGAGGTGCGACGCCAGGAACCCACAGAACTAGAGGGTATCTGGCTGCGTGGCGCGCCGCAAAAGCCTAATGTAGGTGCGCTGAGAATAGCGAACACTACTTTCTGAAGCTACCGTACACTATGCTTCAATAGGTGTCAAGTGATTGCCCTGCACAAGGCGCAGTGGGATAAGATCAGCCTAATTTGCCTGCACAAGGGCCGTTGGATGCATTCCAGTACCATCCCTCTGCGGCTTGTCCTCCGCGCGTTCATGTGTCTTCTGTGTCTCAAGACGACGCGGATGGTGGCTAAGAGGATGGCTCCTACCGGGCCACAGGGCTTATGTACTGGGCCAGCGTGGTGTCTCGCCCGGCGGGGACGACGCCGGGGTGGCTGGGCTCGGCGTCGATGGCACGGATGGCGTCCAGGGCCTGCTGGAAGCTTTCGACGGGGATGATTTCCATCTCGCGGGCGGCGGCTTTGGCGGCGGGCGCGTCTTGGACGGGGGCGAGAAAGTACTCGGCGCCGGCATCCTCGGCAGCGCGGACTTTGAGGTGAACGGCGCCGACGGGCCCGACCTCACCGTTGAGGCGCAGGGTGCCTGTGCCGGCGATGCGGTGGCCGCGGGTAATGTCTTCACTGGAGAGGGCGTTGTAGGTGCCCAGGGCGTACATCAGCCCGCCCGACGGACCGCCGGCCAGCGGCCCGGGGTCGATGGCGATATCCAGGGGCAGGCGACAGTCCAGGTCGGTGGTGACGGCCATAATGCCCAGGACGGGGCCTTCGGTGTCCGGCGGGCCGTGCAGGGCGGGGATGGTCACGGTCTGCAAGCGATGGTCGCGGCGGATGCGCAGTTCGAGCGGCTCGCCGGTGACGCAGCTATGGGCGATGCTGACCAGCTCGGCGAGTGCGTGGAGGGGTTCACCGTTGGCGGCTTTGATGGTGTCGCCGGGTTCCAGCAGTTCGGCGGCGGGCGTGCCGGGGATGGTGCCGACGACCTGGATGCTGGAGTCGCCGGGCTGGACGTCGTAACCGGCCTGGCGCAAGGCGATGATCTGGGCGATCGTTTGGCTCTCCGCGAGCAGGCGCTGGCTGAGGGCCTCGTGCTCCTCGCGGCTGAGGTAGGGGGGCAGGGCGGCTTTTGTGGGTATGATCTCGATATCGGGCTGGAGCTGGGCCAGCAGGTAGTGCCCCAGGCGAGGGCGCAACGAGAGGCGGACGCTGGTCAGGTAGAGGCGCCCCTGGGGCTCGTAGCTGCGGCCGTCAATGCGGATGAGCGTATCCACCGGTTCCACCGGCCCGGGGATGACCAGGGCGTTGGGGGCGGGCAGCAGGCATGCACCACCGACCGTCAGGGGGAAGAGGATGAAGAGGAGCCCCAAGACGGCGAGCGCGGGACGGGCGGCCCGTGGTGAGTAGGTCGAACTCTGCATGCTTGCCGCTCCTGTCGGATGACACTGGCTCGCCGTTTAGCATAAAGTGTGCCAGGGGCGGCTTACGCCGCCCCGGCTACCGGCCGAAAGGGCCTAACACGCGCCCGCGGTTAGGTGGCGCGGATGACGTTGCCTTCCGGGTCGAGTTCGATAAAGTGGCGGACACGCCGCTCGATGTAGGAGCGGCAGCGGTTTTGGGGCAGGTTGTCGACATCCTGCCGCGGCGAATGGGCTACGTCGACGCACCAGTCGGGGATGATCTCTTCGGCCAGGCAGGGCCCGGCGCTCATGTCCATCCCCTGCGCCTTTTTCTCGCGGAACAGCTCTTGGGCCAGGCGAATGGCCAGGTCGCGGTCGCTCTGCATGGTCACCTCCTGGGATGGGTACTCTTTCAGCCCCGTTCTTCTGTGATCAGGGGCACCTGCTCCTCGATACGGTCGTCGACCGACTCCACGCCGGGCACGCGCCGGATGGCGGCAATCACCGATTCGTGCTCTTCCATCGACTCGGCCATGCCGCTCACAAAGACCTGCCCAAAGTGGGAGCGGATGTGGTAGCGCTGCAGGTCGTCGATGGTCGGGTCGCTCTGCATCTGCTCGAGGACCTCGCGCACGATGTCATCGTCAGAGCGACTGGAGGACTCGGTCCCCATCAGAGTCAAAAGGTTTTGCACGTCGGTGACCCCGACCACGCGGCGCACTGCATCCTCCGCCGACCGGCGGGTGATCTCCGAGTCGACACTGCCGGTCAAGGTAACGACTCCGTTGGCCGCCGAGACCCGCAAGTCCAACGGCCGCAGGAAGGTATCCCTGCGCAGCTCGGCCAGCACTTCGGCGGTTAACCGGATATCATCGCTTTCAGCCATCGTCTAGTCCTCTCTAGGCGTGATGGGGAACCAAGTTCCCCCGGTCCTAGCGCTCCAGCCTGGACTGGCGGACGCGCAGGTTGTTGACGACATCCAAGACGCCGGGCGTATCCCAGGCATCGTCGCCGGCCGAGCGTTTCTCCACGATGGAATCGACCTCTCCATCGAGGGTAACGACGCGGCGTTCGACGCGGATGTCGATCTGATCGGCGTCGACCCAGCTATCCCACACCAGGCGGTTGCGCACATCCTCGGCGATTTCGGTGTCGCTGCAGGTTGTGGCCGTCCAGTAGGGGCCATAGTACCCATAGTAGTAGCGGGACGTGTCGGCACTACCTCGCCTGTCGTAGGCCATGCTTCCCTCCTCTGTGGGCGTCAGCGCATCCTGCGTGAGCCGCGGCCCGGTTGGGCCTGCGGGCTCGCTGCGGACGCGAAGCAAGTTGCGGACGTCGATGGCGCCCACAACCCCCCGGGCGTCCTCATCTGCCGCTCGCTTGGCCTGCAGCGTATCGACCTCACCGCTCAGTGTGATGACGCCGTCCTCGACGGCGACGTTGACCTGACGGGCATCCAGGCGTTCGTCGTGGACCAAGCGCTCATCGACCTCGCCGGCAATCTCTTCGGCGCTGCGGGATGGGAAGGCATAGCCCGGTGCGTAGGTGGTGTCGCCGCGGTGGCTGCGCATCTTGGCTGGGCGCTCGGAAGGCATGTGGTCTCCTTGGGCAATGTCGATTGTGCGGCGCCCAGGGCCGCTAACGGGTCAGACAGCAATCCGCGTGCCACCTGGCGCAGGCTCTGGATGATGTGGCATGCTTCTTGCTGCGCTTTGCAGAGGGCCAAAACGCGTGTTGCGTGAGAAAGGAGTGCCACATGGGCGACCTATCGCACCTGTTCCAGCCGATCACGATTCGTGGCATGGAACTCAAGAACCGGGTCATGATGGCGCCGATGGTGACGAACTATGCCAACGAGGACGGCTCGGTTTCGCAGCGCTTGATCGACTACCACGTGGCTCGTGCCTGGGGCGGCGTCGGGCTGATCGATGTCGAGGCCGCCTACGTCCGCGAGGATGGCCGGGGCTTTTCGCATCAAGTCGGCATCCATCGAGACGAGTTGATCCCTGGCCTGCGCCAGTTGACCAATCTGGTGCATGAGGGTAAGGCCAAGATTTGCCTGCAGATCTTTCACGCCGGCCGGCAGACGAGTTCGCTGGTGACAGGCAGCCAGCCCGTTGCTCCGTCGCCTTTGGCCGAACCCTCCACCGGTGTGTTGCCGCGCGAGCTGACGATCAAGGAAATCCACGAGATCGAAGAGTCCTTTGTCCATGCGGCGCGGCGGGCCAAGGAAGCGGGCTTTGACGCCGTCGAGGTGCATGGCGCTCACGGCTACCTGATCGGCCAGTTCATGTCGCCGTTCTCCAATCGGCGTACCGACGAGTACGGTGGGAACCTGGCCGGGCGCGCCCGCTTTGCTGTCGAGATTGTGAGCAAGATACGCCAGATGGTGGGCGATAGCTATCCCATCCTCTTCCGCATCAGTGCCGATGAGTATGTGTCGGGTGGGCTGGACCTGACGCAGACACAGGTCATCGCGCGCATGGTGCAGGATGCCGGCGCCGATGCGTTCCACGTGTCGGCGGGGAGCTATGCCTCGCCGGGCCAGATCATAGTGCCGGTCATGGAGCTGGAGGAGGCGATTTTCGTTCCTCTGGCGGAGGGGATCAAGAGAGCGGTGACGGTGCCGGTGATCGCCGTGGGGCGGCTGCACCACCCGGCTATTGCCAACCAGGTCATCGGCCAGGGCAAGGCGGATATGATCGCCCTTGGCCGGGCACTGCTGACGGACTCGGGCTGGGTGGAGAAGGCACAGCGGGGCGAGGTAGACGAGATCGCGCCCTGCATCTCCTGCAACCAGGCTTGCATAAACTATTTGCTGGCGGATCGAGCGATCTCTTGCCTGGTCAACCCCGGCTGCGGCCGCGAGCGCGAGTTCGCCATCTCGCCCGTCTCTGCGGCCAAGAATGTGGTCGTGGTGGGCGGTGGCCCCGGTGGGCTGGAGGCGGCGCGGGTGCTCTCGGAGCGGGGGCATCACGTGACCCTCTTTGAGGAGGGCTTGCGGCTGGGCGGCGAGTTTGCCGTGGCCGCGCAGACGCCGAACAAGGAAGAACTCTCCGATGCGCTACGCTGGATGATCCGCCAGGTGCGTAAGAGCAAGATCGACGTGCGGCTGGGGCAGCGGGCTACCGCCGACAAGGTGCTCGACCTAGAGCCTGACGCGGTCATCGTCGCGACGGGGAGCACCCCCAAAGTGCCGGCCCTGCCGGGCCTGGAGCCGGCCAAGACCATGGTCGCACGCGATGTGCTGATGGGGCAGGTCATGCCCGGCCAGCGGGTGCTGGTGGCAGGCGGCGGCTCGGTGGGAGTCCTGACTGCTGAGCACTTGGCCTTGATGAACAAAGAGATCACGGTGCTGGAGATGACGGACACGGTGGCGGCGGATATGACGCCCGACCGGCGCTACTGGGTCCTCTCGCAGTTGGCCGAGCACGAAGTGGGAGTGTATACGAACTCGTCGATCATCGGCGTGAGCGACGGGGGCGCGCGGGTGATGCATGATGGCCACGAAGATATCGTGGGCCCATTCGATAGCCTGATTCTGGCGCTGGGCTACGAGCCGAACAATGCGCTGGCCCAGGAACTCGAGGGGAAGGTGCCGGCGCTGCACACCATCGGCGACGCCGTGGAGCCGCGCTCGGCGCTGGAGGCGATTCGCGAAGGGGCCGAGGTCGCGCGCCGGATCTAGGGCAGCCGGCTCCCTGTGCATATCACGCTTCAATAGCCGGCCGGGCTCCTATACCCAATGGCGCTGCTTTTGGCCCGCGAGCCCGGTCGGCTGATGGGGAGAGGTGCGCACGGCGACATACTCTGTCTCATGGGTCAAAAGTTGGCGCCATTGGGCTCGAGCCGCCCAGGCAGCAACTGGCAGCCTTTTCTGCTGAGAGGGACTCTTGCTTCTATGTCACTTGGGCAGCTAGATCCCGCTACTACGACACGGCTGGGGGACCCTGTCGAAGTAGCGACTCCAGCCGCCTGACAGAGACCGTGCGCCACTGAAGGCTCGCTTCAGACGGCGCTTGACGCAAGATCTCACAGGAAGCATCTAGGCTGCAGGCACAAAGCGGTAGCCGATGCCGCGCCAGGTGATGATGCGCCTGGGCTTGCGGGGGTTCTCTTCGATGCGGTTGCGCAGGTACCAGATGTAGAGGCTGAGGTATTGGGTCTCGGTGTTGTACTCGGGCCCCCAGACGTGGTCCAAGAGCTCCTGGTGGGGCACGGTACGCCCGGCGTTACGCACCAGGTAGGCCAGCAGGTCGAACTCTTTGGGGGTCAGGGATACGTCTCTATCGCCCACGCGAACCTCGCGGGTGAGCAGGTCGATAAAGACGTCACCAACCTGGTACTTGCGCAGGGTCGGTTTGCGCCTGTTGCTCGCGGCGCGCCGCAGGAGGGCCTCGATGCGCGCGCGCAGTACCTCCAGGCTGAAGGGCTTGGTGACATAGTCGTCGGCACCCATGTTCAGCCCGCGAACCAGGTCGGTGCCGTCTACCTTGGCGGTCAGCATGAGGATGGGAATGTTGGTCACCTGACGCAAGCGGCGGCAGACCTCCCAGCCGTCACGGCCCGGCATGACGATGTCCAACACGACGAGGTCGGGCTGAGTGCGGTAGAAGGCGCGTAGGCCCTCATCGGCGCTCGTGGCGCCGGTAACATCCATCCCTTCCTCGCCCAGGGCATCGCGGATGATCTCGATCAAGGCTGGTTCGTCATCGATGACCAGGATGTTGGGCTTGCCGTTGGATGTCATGACTTACCCCCCTCAACGATCGGCCGGCCAACGGCGGCCTGCCGCGATTACTCGTCCAGATACAACCGGGGGTCGAGAGCTATCGGCAAGGGTATTGGATGTAGAGTATGTCTGCCTTGTGTACTGTGTTTATTATATCCTGGAATACGACTCCTCGCAAGGGTGGTGCTAACATTTTGGTTTCTAAGGTGTTACGCTCGGGTCGCGAAATGCTGCGGTTGTGAAGAGCGGTGTGGGGACGGCCGCGATATCATGCTAAGCGAAGGTGACTGTCATGCATATGCACGTTCTGGAGCGCATCGGGCCGGGGGAACGCGTCGCCGGGCCTGAGAGCATCGAGGTGCCGCCGGGCTACCTGATCGAGCCTCTGGTCACCCATCTGAACTATCCGACGGCTATCAGTTGGGACGCAGACGGCCACCTGCTCATCGCCGAGAGCCGCTCCCCTTACGGACGCTGTGCGGATACGGCGATACGCATCCTGCGCCTGGCGCCCGACGGTGCGCTGCGGCCGCTGGTGACCGGCTTTGACCAGCCGATCAGCGACCTTACCGTGCGGCAGGGGCTGCTGTACGTTTCGCGGCGCGGCCGCATATCCGTGGTCCAGGACGGCGAGTTGCGCCCACTGATTACGGGCCTGCCGTCGTGGGGGCTGCACGAGAACTCGACGGTCGTCTTTGGCGCTGATGGGCGCCTCTACTTTGGCCAGGGCACCGTCTCCAATGCCGGTGTGGTTGGGCCGGAGGAGCTGGGCCGGCTCTACCGCGCGGGCCATCTCTACGACCACGACATCCCAGGGGCGGAGGTGGTTCTGACAGGGGTCAACCTGGAGAGCCGGAATCCCGAGACCCAGGCCTCGCGCCCGACGGGGGCCTTTTCGCCCTGGGGCACGACAACGGCGCGCGAGGCGCGGATCGCCGGCCCGCCGGAGGGCCAGGCAGCCAGTGGCGCCGTTATGAGCGCCGAGTGGGATGGTTCGCATCTGCGCGTCTTTGCCTGGGGCTTGCGCAACCCCTATGGCCTGGCCTTTGGCCCCGATGGGCGCCTCTACGCGACGAATCAGGGCGCCCGGCCGCTGGAGCCCAGGCCGGTGGCGGGGGATGAGGATGCCCTCTGGGAGGTGGAGGAGGGCGTCTGGTATGGCTGGCCGGACTATTTCGGCGGCCGGCCGGTGACCGATTCGCGCTTCCAGCAGCCGGGCCGCGAGCCGCACCAGTTCCTGATCGCGAACCACGAAGAATTGCTGGGCGAGCGCCCGGCGCCGCCGCGGCCGCTGGTGAGCCTGGGGCTACAAGTCTCGGCGAGCAAGTTCGATTTCTGCCTGCGCGACGAGTTCGGCTTTGCCGGGCAGGCTTTTGTTGCCGAGTTTGGGCCGTTGCTCAAGCCGGCAGAGGGCGCGCCGCCCTGCCTGCCGGGTGGGCACCGGGTGGTTCGTGTGAACCCGCGGGACGGCTCGGTCAACGATATGGCGGTCAACCGCAGCCGCATGCCCGCATCGCAGACAGGCAACAACGGCGGGCTGGAGCGGCCGATAGAGGCCAAGTTCGGCCCTGACGGCAACCTATACATCGTGGATCTGGGCGTCGTCGAGTTCCGCGAGGAGGCGAACGACTGGGTGGCCACGGAGGGGACGGGGATTATCTGGCGCCTGTCTCGTAGCGGCTGAAGGATCGGCGCGGCCACCGCGTCGGGGGTGAGAGCGATGGCTATAGAAGAGCGGACGAGGCCCCGCGGACGTGAGGCGAATCCCGAGGCTATCTTGGTGCCGGCAGGCTTCCGAATCGAGCCGGTGCTTGTCGGGCTGAACTATCCCACGTCCGTGGCCTGGGATGATGAAGGGGCGCTGTACATCGCTGAGAGTAGCGTGCCCTTTGGCTGCGCTGCGGCAACGGAGGTGCGCGTTGCGCGTTACCGGAGCGAGGGCCGGCTGGAGACGGTGATCGGCGGTCTGGAGCGCTTGGTGAACGATATTGCCTTTCACCAAGGCCGGCTCTACATCTCACAGATGGGCAAGATCAGCGTTCTGGCCGACGGAAAGGTGCAGGACCTGATCAGCGGGCTGCCCTCGTGGGGGCTGCACCAGAACAATAGCCTGGCTTTTGGACCCGATGGGCGGTTGTACTTTGGGCAAGGTACGGTGACCAATGCCGGTGTGGTCGATAGCTATGCCCTGAACCAGTTGCGCCCGACCAGTCGCTTGGGGGATTGCGATATTCCAGGGGCCGACGTCGTGCTGGCCGGCCACAACTATACTACGATGGACCTGGCCACAGGCGAAGAGCGGACCAGCGGGGCCTTTTCCCCGTGGGGCGTTGCCACCCATGAGGGCATGCGAGTGAGTGGGGCGGGGCCGGGGCAGGCGGCGAGTGGGGCCATCATGAGCGCCAATGTGGACGGCTCGGACTTGCGCGTGTTTGCCTGGGGCTTTCGCAACCCGTATGGCCTGGCCTTTGCACCCGACGGGCGCCTCTACGCCACGAACAATGGCGCCAATCGCGTTCCGCCGCGGCCGATCACGTCGGACCCGGATACTCTATGGGTGGTGGAGGAGGGCCTCTGGTATGGCTGGCCCGACTTTTTCGCCGGGCAGCCGGTTAGTGACCCCGCCTTCAAGCCGCCGGACAGGCCGCAAAATGACTTTTTGCTGACCAACCATGCCGAGTTGCTCAAAGGGCGGGAGCGGCCGCCGGCGCCGCTTGTCTCCTTTGGCCTGCACGTCTCGCCCAACAAGTTCGACTTTTCTCGCCAGGCGGGCTTTTTCCCGCATCAGGCGATGGTGGCCCAGTTCGGCTCGCTGCTGACGCCGGTAGAGGGCTTACCTGGGCAGCCGGCGCAGGGCCACCGGGTGGTGCGCGTGGATGTGGCCCGGGGTACGGTGAGTGACCTGGCCGTCAACTGCAGCGGCCGGCCGGCCTCGCAGAGTGAGGACGAGGCCGGGCTGGAGCGTCCCATTCAGGCCCGGTTCGGACCCGACGGCGCCTTGTATATCGTCGATTTCGGTCGGCTGGAGCTGGCCGAGGACGGTTGGGTAGCCCCGGCCGGCGATGGGGTCATCTGGCGGATGGCGCAAAGCGCCTAGTGCTGCGCCGTACGAGTTCCGATGAGTAACATGGCGCCGCATCGGGCGAGTCACACCCATCAGAATCTCTGCGGTGCACTACGAGGTTGTGCTGCAAACCCAGCATGGCCGGCTGGGCGGACGGTGAGAAGAGCCTGGGGCACGCTTATTGCTCGCCAAAAGCGCGGATGTCTTTCACTTGCCGCATCTCAGGCCGGTAGTAGGTTTAGCTCACGCTTCAGGCCGGCGAGTGGGTGACGTCCCGAATCCAGTGTCGCGCCCGGCAAGTCTCGGCAGATGCTCTGGCGTCGCCTGCGGCGCATCCAACGGGACCTGCCTGGCGCAGCTTTCTGGGGAGAGGTGCAGATGAAGCGATTCGCGATGGGGCTGATGGCTATCGGTCTGGTGGGATTGCTGGTTGTGGCGAACTTGCCGTCGATGGTCTCTGCTGGCGACAAAACCCCGGATCACGCTGTGGAAACCAAGGATCACGCCGGCAAGGTCCCGGAAGAAAAAGAGACCAAGGTATGTAGGCCGACAGAAAAGCCAACAAAGAAGGTGACCCGCACCAAGGAGGCAAGCCCCACTAAGGTCAAGCCCACAGAAGAGCCGACGAAGAGACCCACAGAGAAACCCACGGAAAAGCCAACAGAGAGACCGACGGAGAGACCAACGGAACAACCCACAAGTCAGCCCACCGGCAGGCCCACGGAGGCACCGACCACGGCACCCACTATGGCGCCGACTGCTGCCCCGACTGCCGCACCAACGGCCACGCCAACGGCTAGAGCTATGCTACCTGTGACCGGCGGGTCGAGCGCGGCTGGTGCAGTGCCCAGGGCGCTGCAGATGGCCTTCTTGCTGCTCCTGTCACTTCCCGCGCTGGGCGCTCTCCGCTCGCGCTGCAGATAGAGCCGAGTTGTAGCTGCGGCGTGGGGGCCGGGGCCAGACGCTCCACCGGCGGAGCGTCTGGCCCCGGTGGTATAGTCTTACTGTAGCGAATGGGTTCGTGTTGCCGCACAGCTCTTTTCCGCAGCAACATGCTACGCCGACGGTTCTGCGTCATGAGCAGCGGAATGGGCCAAACCTACCCGGCCGAGGGCACAAGGGAGTCTCTCAAGCCCGGAGTGTCTGCGTGTATTGCTCCAGACGCTGGATCTGACGTTCCAGTGCGGCGGGGTCGTTGCGCTCGGGCGTCTCAAAGGCTGGGCCGGTGCCGCCATACTCCAGGGTGAGGATGGCCGGGCTGCTGTGCCCAAGCACCCACTCAAGGACATGGTAATCCTCCGCCAAGAGCTCATAGTGCCGGTCCCGCAGGCCCAGATCTGCGAGCAGGCGTGGCCCGGAGGCGTGCACCTCGCGCACGGCCCCCAGCGGCAGCGCCCGGGCGTAGGCACGCACGTCGACCCCCAGATGGTAGGCTGAGCAGCGCAAATGACCCGTATCGAGAAGCATCCCCGCCCCCGTCGCTTCCACGACTTGCCACATGGCCTCCGGCTGGGCGGCGATGCGCGGCGCGCCGTGATTCCCACCATAGTAGGGGATGTTCTCAAAGAGGACCGGCACGGGCAAGCGCTGCTGAGCCAGGCGGATGGTTGCCGCCAGGCGCTCCAGCATTGCCTGTGCCTCGCCGCGGCCCTGGCAGCGCAGCTCCAGCGGCCCGTCCCAATCGTGAGGGCGCAGGTCGAGGTGGAAGGCGATATGCGGCGATCCGGCGACAGCCAACTGCTGCCTGAGGGCATCCCAGGGGTAATCCTCCCACTCCTCGGGCCGCCTGCCCGCCCGCCCCAGCGTGTGCAGCAGGACCGGTCGCACAGGCCGTGCCGTGCGTAGGTCCTCCTCGAGGGTGGGGAGGTGGGAGAGCTTGATCCAGTCGACATGGGTAGCGCCCCGGCTCAACAGGTCCAGCAGGGGGCGCGAGTAGTTGCAGGCGAGTTGCAGGGGCATGCAGCCTCCTCCTTACAGGCCTGACGGGTTTCCGGAAACCCGTCAGGCCTGGCTCAGCCGCCCGCGGGCGCTTCGCCCGAGTCGCTCGGCTCGGACCGGGCGCTCGCCCGGACGCGGAGCGGGTAGAGGGCCAGAATGTAGGCGCTGAGCAATACGACTACGACGAGGGCATTGGCCGCGCCCGCATAGCGCAGCGGGACGATCTCGCGCCCCAAAAGGTATGGGGCATAGGCGATGGCCGACGTGCACTGGAAGGCGATGGGGGCGAGTATAAGCGTGGGGCAGTAGAAAGCCAAACCGATGGAGATCAGGTCGGCCGGGAAAAAGTAGCGATCGTGCATCTTGGGCAGCAGCAGTGGCATCATGGCTACGGAGAGGGTGGCCGCCTTGAGCAGCAGCTCCGGGCTGAGCCGGGCCTTGCTGTGGCGGGCCAACAGGGCCACGCCCACAGCGGCCGCAGCAGCGACGGCCAGGCCCAGCGCTGTCGCCGGCACATAGTAGGCGTTGGGGATAAAGTTGTAGAGGTTGGCGGCGTTCATGCTCAGGGAGCGGTAGGTGGTCGATTGCTCCAGGTACACAGTGACGAGTTGGCCCAGGGGCCGTCCAAGCAGCGCCGCCGGCAGCATCAGGATGAGATAGGTCGCCGGCACGATCAGCGTGTGCGACCAGCGCATCTTTTTGCGGGCGAGCAGGATCAGGATAAAGGGCGCGAGGAAGGCCGCCTGGGCCTTGAAGGCAAAGGCGACCGCCAGACTGGAAATGGTCAAGAGCGGCCGCTCGATGACGGCGAAAAAGACAGCGACCAGAAGAAAGGTCGAATAGATGATATCCACCTGGCCCCAGTAAGAGCCGTTGAGGATGATGGTGGGCGCAAAGAGCACGGCCGCATAGGCCACGAGGGGCAGCGGCCCGGAACGGTGCTTGAGCCGCACCAGCCGGTACATGACAAAGGCGGCCAAAAAGTCAAAGGCGATGGAGATGAGCTTGATAGCCACAATCCGGTCTGGAAGAACGTCGCGCAGGTAGGTCATGCCGGTCAGGAGATAGGTGTAGGGCGGCGAATAGTTGGCAAAGCTATCGCCGAGTGCCCGGTAACCGCCATGGGCCACGATGTATTCGTACCAGGGCAGGTAGAAATCCTTCATATCTCCCGTGATGTGTCGGAGGAGCGGGTAGCGGACGGCCAGTGCCGCCACGCTCACGGCTATAATAATGAGCACCTGGACCTGCCGGCGTATCTGCATCCCTGCCTCCCCATCGCCCACTGGGCTGGTGACGGCTCGCAACGAACGGGGCACTGCGAGCCATTAGGGGGCAGCAAGATTCGCGCCAGAGGATGGCACGGCGCACGGCAGCCGCACTTGTGGGACTAAAGTAAGCGTGTTATAATCAAAGTGCCATCGACCTGCACCTGCAGGCGGTGAGCGAACCCTGGTTCAAAGCCAACAGACGTCGCTTGGATCGCCGGCGCGACCGAGACGGCAGGGAGCTTGTTCCGCTTGGCCTACCCTCATGCCTCTGGGCGCGCCCAGAGGTTT
>DAOUGZ010000120.1:0-4603 GCA_034428955.1 Anaerolineae bacterium
GGCGCGCAGAGGCAGGAGGGCCACGAGCGCACTCTCGCCCGCGAATGGGCCCAGCAGAGGGTCGCCAGGGTCGATCTCCTGCGGCTGTAGGATGCGCAGCCGCTCGGCGCGAGCGGCGGCAAAGCACACGCTTGTGGGGTCGCTGCAGACGGTGCCCGCCAACTCTTGCGCAAACTCGCCGCGCGATACCACAGTCCGCAGATGCCCACCCTCCGGCAACATGAACCACGACGTTGTAGCATCAAAGACGATGATCGACATATTGGCGATAATGGTCAAGATCTCGTCGAGTGGGAGTGTCGCGGCGGTGGCGCGCAGAATCTCGCGCACGGCCAAGAGCTGCAGCTCCTGCCGGGTGCGGCGCTCTCGAGGCTCCTCCATCACGTGCTGCTCCACGTGTGCTTCCTCCTGCAGTCCGTCTGCGGATCGCGGGCCTTCGGTCAACGGGCACGGCTGGGACCCCGCAGGTACAAGGTATACTGCCTACGCACTCGTCCGCATCGAGTCGGCTGAGCAGTTGCTTTGCCGATACCGGTGAGATAAAGCCCTATCCCAAGGGCTCGCCGACGGCGATGTGTGGCGGGTCGATGGTGAGCCTGCGCAGGTGAGTGTCGTGCCGGCTGCCGCGCATCTTGAGCACCCCCACCGCTCGCTTGAGTTCCCCTGCCGCCTCCACATAGCGCAGGTACAGGATATTGTCGGCGAGGTAGGAGATGCCACATCTGCTGATCTCCAGCGCTTCGAACGGGTTCGGGCTCTCCGTCGTCATGATGGTGGTGACCCCGTTGCGCTTAAAGTAGTCGTTGATGGCCCAGAGGTAGCTCTGGTATTTGGCCGGGTCCGGGACGGCAGCCTGAAAGGCGGTGATGCTGTCTATGACCAAAAGCCGGGCGCCCAGCCGCTCAGCCCGTTCCTTGATGACATAGGCATGGCGGTCGATGTTGAGCTCAGAGGGCGAGACGTGCAGGATGTCCAGGAGGCCGCGCTGCTGCAGGCTCTCCAGATCCCAGCCAAAGTCCTGAGCATTGTGGGTGATCTGCTGGGGAGCCTCCTCGAACGTGACGTAGAGGCCGGGGGCGCCCCGCTGCGCGGCCTGCACCAAGAAGCTCATGGCCATGAGGGTCTTGCCGCTGCCCGTGCCGCCGCTGATCAGGGTGGCCGTGGACTCGTAGATGCCGCCATTGAGCATCTCGCTCAACCCCTCGATGGCCGAGCCCGTGCGCCGCTCGGGCAACGAATACTCGGCTGTCACGTAGGGTGCCATACGAGGGAAGGCGGTAATCCCGCTCGAGTCGATGTCGAAATAGTGCTCGCCGGCGAAGAAGGAGGTGCCGCGCATCTTCATCACGCGCAAGAAGCGTTTCTGCTGCTCAGCCTCTTCGGTGCCGTAGAGGTAGAGGATGCCGTCGGCGATGGCGAACTCGGGGCCGTCGCGTACATCTTCGGCGGTGTATTCGCCCACCAGCAAAGAGGTCGCTTCCCAAGTCGTGAGATGCACGGCCAGGTCGATGGTGAAGCGGCGAAAGGCCAGGGGGTCGGCGATGGTGTCGCGCAGCGCCTTAAAGCTGTCGATGACGACCAGGTCGGGTCGGTGCCGGCGCACGAATTCGTCCAGTTGCTGCAAGAGCGCCGCAGGGCCACCCATGGCCAAGGCGCTCCCCAGTTCCCCATAGACCACGCGGTTGCCGAACAGGTCGGGCTGGAAGAAGGAAAAGCCCTGCAGGTAGCGTAGGATCTTGATGGGTGGTTCGGAGATGGCGCTCAGGTAGAGGCCTGTTTTGCCCTGTTTGGCGTTGGCAAAGAGGATTTGCTCGCTGAGGATGGTCTTGCCTGTGCCGGGCTGCCCGGCCACAAAGACGACCGCATAGCGGGGGATTCCCCCATTCAGGATCTCATCGAGTTGGGCAATGCCGGTGACGATCCTGTCGAACGTCACTGCCTCTTTTACGGTGGGCTGGCTCATCTCTACGCATTCCCCTCTGCGGGCGGCTCTGCCGGCCGCAGTGCGCTGATGGAACGATGGTCGTGTGCGGTAGGGGCCTGTGTCGTTCTGGCGGCCATAGGGCCGGTAGAGAGATCCTCTGCCAGCCGCTGGGCCATGTCTTTGCCCAACAGGCGAGCCAGAATGAGCAACAGGGCCTCTGTGAGTTCATTGAAGGCGTCAGAGACCTCCTGCTCGGACTTGCCGGCGCAGGCTTGTTCCAGCGCGGCAAAAGACAGGCCGTCTTCGGTCCGCTCAAGGAAGGCAAGTTCGGGATGCGTGCGCGAGGCCTCCCAGATGGCTCGCTCAAGGAGCACGTTGAGTGTGTGGATCCCGATCGCCCTGACCATCCTCTCTCTCAGGGCGAGCAGACGCTCTTCCTGCAGGGCCAGGCCGTGTTCTTGCATCATAGGTTAAGCTCCTTTGCTGGAAAAGCATGAACCGGCAAAGCCGGTGCGGGGCTCGGCCCAGGCTGAATGCCGCTGCCGGGGATATGGCGCTGGAGCCAGGGCCAAGTTGTAGGTGACATGACCTACGAGGGGGATAGATAGCAGCCCCGTGGGTTGGGGCGAGGAGCGGCCCTGCGCGGTAACGCACACGCGCCCGGCCGGTGGCGAGGGCGTGACGTGCGTATGCTGCGTCGTGGTGCTCATGGGCCTGCTCCTGAGGGCGTTGCTGTGGCGAGCAGAGAAGAGCGAGACTAGCCAATACTAGGCGACACTGGGGCTCGTGTCAAGTAGACGCCATACCCCCATACCCCATAATGGGGACGGGTACCACCGGAGGGTGTGGAGGAGACCCCGCGTATTCCCTACGCTGGACAGGAATGTGCTCAAAGGGCGCACCCTGCGCGCTGGGATATCCCCAAGATATCCCAAACGATATCCCAAGATATCCCAAATGGGACCCGCGGCGGCAGGTGCCGCTATCTGAATGGCGTGGCCCCTCGCGGCCTACCCGAGCCGCCCCTTCTCCCACTGCAGGACGCCGACCTCCGCGGGGATGCCCAGCAATCGCTCCGCGGCCCTCCTCAGCGCCGCCGGCTCGCCGGTGCTCTTGAAGACGTGCCGGCCACTGCCCGCGCTTGCCTGCCCCGCCAGCACGCGCTGCACCTGCCGCGCCACGGCCTCGCTGGGGTCGAGGAGGCGCACCTTGGGCCCGGCGAGGCGCTGGATCTGCGCGGCCAGGAAGGGGTAGTGGGTACAGCCCAGGGCGATGACATCAGCGCCTCCGGCCAGCAGGGGCTGCAGATAGCGGCGCAGGAGCGTGTCGGTGGCCGGGCCGTCGAGGTCGCCGGCCTCGATCTGCTCGACGAGCCCCGGGCATTCCTGAGTGAGGATGCGCACATCCCCGGCGTACTGCTCAATGACCTCCGACAAAAGCTGCCCATTGAGGGTGGTGGGGGTGGCCAGGACGCCGATGGTGCGGCTTTGGGTGAGGGCCGTGGCGGGCTTGACGGCCGGGACCATGCCCACAAAGGGGACACCCGTGAACGCCTCGCGCAAATGGTGCAGCGCGGCGGCCGAAGCCGAGTTGCAGGCGACGACGATGCAGCAGGCCCCCTGAGCCAGCAGGTAGCGGGTGATGCCCTCGCTGAGGGCGCGGATGTCGGCGACCGGGCGGCGCCCGTAGGGGCAGTTGGCATTGTCGGCGATGTAGAGCGTGTCCCATGCAGGCAGTTGGCGGATGATCTCGCGCAGCACGGTCAAACCGCCGACGCCGGAGTCAAAGACGCCGATTGGGTTTCGGAGCGGTGCGTTTTTCGCTTCAAGATTGGTCATAGCCATCACCTGATTGGTGCGTTTTCCCTGTTGCAGAGGCAACTCTTATGCCTCCGGCGAGCCGTCTCACCCCTTGCACGTCGCACCTGCGCCAACGTCCCCCCTGCAGGTTCCGCGACTCGCCTTGCCGGCAGGCACATTCGATCTGCGGTGAGGTCAACTCCTTGCGCTAGGTGCTGACCTGCAGGAGGTTCGCACAGGCGCAAATAAAGGCCGTAAAGAGCGCCCGCTGCATGGCCGATGTAGAGGCCATCTCTTCCGGGTGCCACTGTACCCCCAGGACGAATGTACGGTCCGGCGCCTCCAACCCCTCGATCACGCCGTCCGGCGCGCGGGCCACGATGCGCAGGGCAGGGGCGACCTGGTCCGTCGCCTGGTGGTGGAACGAGTTCACTGCGACCGGGGCTAACGGGTGCCCCTGCCCGAGAATGGCCGCAAGGTGCGAGCCGGGCGCCATCTCGACGGTGTGCTGCGGCTCGTGGCGCGGCCGGCCCGGCTCCGGGTGGTGGACCAGCGCGCCGGGCACCTGCGAGGGGATGTCCTGGAGGAGCGTGCCGCCGAGGGCGACGTTCAGCAACTGGATGCCGCGGCAGATGGCCAGGATGGGCAGGTCGTCTTCCATGGCCCAGCGGGTGAGCAACATCTCGGCCTCATCGCGCTCCGGGTCAATGCCGGCCGAACTCAGGTTCGGCCGGCCGTAGCGCCCGGGGTGGATGTCGCCGCCGCCGGCGAGCAAGAGGCCGGAGAGAGTGCTGTAGACGGGGCGCAGCAGCCCGGCGTCGGCGCAGGAGGGGATTGTGACCACAGCGCCGCCGGCGTGGCGGATGCTCTCGACATAAGC
>DAOUGZ010000121.1:0-17274 GCA_034428955.1 Anaerolineae bacterium
ACCTGTTCTATTTGCCCTCCCCCACCGGCCCCACCAGCAGCACCGGCCCAGTCCGTAGCGCCCGCTCCGGCTCATGGCCGTAACGCTCCGCAAACCGTCGCCGCGCCTGCGTCTCGGGCGTGCCGGCGTCGAAGGCCAGCCACAAGCCGGCCACGACGGGCAGGCTATCAGTGGGCGCCGGTATTACCTCTGCCGCCGGCTCTATGGCCTTGATGATGCGTGCTTCAGACTTGGAGTAGGGGCCAACCACTGCCGGCCCGCTGGCGATGTAGAAGCGCCTGCCCTTCACTGCCCACCTCCAAGTTTCTCCAGCAGCCGCGCCGCCTGCTGGTCGCTGTCGCTCAGGACGTGGGTGTACACTTCCAGGGTCATGCGGGGTGTGCTGTGGCCGGCCCGCCGCTGGAGGTCCTTCACCGGCACGCCGGCGCCGGCGAGTAATGAGAGGCTAATGTGCCGCAGGTCGTGTAAGCGCAGCCTGGGCAGGGCCAGCTTGTCACAGATGCGGTGCAGTGCCCGCTGCAAGTTAGCGCGCCAGGGGATTGTGCCGGGCGCAGCGGGGAAAACCCTCTCGGGCCAGTCGTGGGGGTGGCCGCTCTGCAGCCGCCACTCGTTGACTTGGGCTTTTTGCTTGCGCAGCAGGTCCAGGCCCCACGAGGGTAGGGCCACGGTACGGACACCCGCGGCCGTCTTGGGCGCCTGCTCAAGGCGCTTGCTGTTGATCTGGATGATCTGGCGCTCAATACGCACCGTGCCGGCGGCAAAGTCCACGTCGCCCCAGCGCAGTCCGAGTGCCTCACCGATGCGGCAACCACTGGCCAGGAGGAACCCCAGGAGGTAAGCGTACCGCCCGCCCTCGCCGGCCTGGACGGCCTGCAGGAACGTCACCACCTGCTCCGGCGCCCACAGCCTTAGCTCTTTGCGCTCCCTCTTGGGTGCGTCCACCAGTGCCGCCGGGTTGTTGGGAATGAGCCCCCAGCGGCAAGCGTCGCCCAGGACTTTGTGCAGAAACCCATGGACCATCTGCCGGCGCCGGCCGCTCATGCCGTCCTTGGCAAGTTCCGAGTAAAAGCGGGCCACTTTGAGGGGGTCTAGCTTCACCAGTCGGATCGCGCCGATGCGGGGGGTTACGTGCTTCTCGGTGATGATGCGGTAGTCAAGTAGGGTCTTGGGCCGTAGGCGCTGCTCAGCCTGGGCCAGCCATTCGGCCAGGTACTCACCTACTGTGAGCTTGCCCGCTTCGGGCAGTCGCCCGGCTTGGCGTGCCTGCTCCTGGACGGCACGCAGCTTCTCGGCCACCTCGCCACGGGTGCGACCATAGACGGTGCGCCGCTTGCCGTCGATCTGCAAGGACGCCTGCCACCTGCCGTCTTTACGCTGAAAAATGCTGCCTTCGCCTGCTGTTCTACGTGCCATGCTGCCCTCCTGATGCTGTAATGATGCTGTACAACTTCAAGAGGACGGGCATACCACAACGTGTAGTAGGTCAGGAGCACCAGAAGCACTACAGGCAGTGTAGCGGGATAGCTCAACGGTAGAGTGCCCGGCTGTTAACCGGAGTGTTGCAGGTTCGAATCCTGCTCCCGCAGCCATAGGTATAAGAAGGGGCGGGCGCCATGTGGCGCCCGCCCCTTCTGCCTTCCAGGCTCCGTTACGCCTCGGGCTGGAGCCAGCCCAGGATGCGGCTGGCCGGGTCCAGCGGCAGTTGCCGGGCTGTGTTGTCTGCTGTATCCAGGGCAAAGTAGGCGTTGGCCCCGGCGCTATCCACTTGGCGGTAGATGAGGTAGCGACTGTCGGGCGTCCAGGCTACAGGCCCGCTTGCCGGGTCGGTAGCCTCGATGACCTTGGCCGTCTTTTGGTTCTCGGTGTCCCAGATCCAGATGCCCAGCGCGCCGCCTCCTTCGGTGGGCGTCCGGCCTTCGCGCAGCAGGTAGGCGATGCGCTGCCCATCGGGCGACCAGACGTGGCTGGCGGTGTGGGTGTCGGCCTGCAGGCCCAGGCGCTGGCGCACCGGCGCCGTATCCTCGCTGAGGTCGTAGAGCAGATCGACGTTGGTCCCCTTGGCCTCATCAAAGAGAGTGGTGACGGCCAGGCGGCCGTCCGGCGAGGGGATGATCTCGCCCTGCCCGGCGATAGGCAGGGTGCTGACGAGTTCGCCGGTGGTCAGGCTGTAACGTTGCGCCTCGGCAAAGCTGGGCATGGTCCCCCAGGCGACGAGCAGCACCGTCGAATCCGCACTATCGGCCTGCAGGATGGTTACGCCGGCGCAGTCCGCCAGGGCCAGGCCGGGCCGCCAGGCTCCATCGGCCAGAGAGACGATGCCGATATCCAGGCTACGCCCCGTCTCTGTGGCGTCCTCATCCTCATGGTCGGCGATGGTGAGCAGGCTCTTGCCGTCCGCCGTCCAGTAGAGATCCGGCCCCAGGAGGAAGGCGGGCGGCGCATCGCTCACCTGGCGTGGTGCACTGCCGCTCAGGCCGGCGACCAGGATCTTGCCGTTGGCGACGTAGGCGATCTCGCTGCCGCGGACGATCAGGCTGGTCACCGGGCCCAGCGAGAGAACTTTGCGGGGTTGGGCGCCCCAGCCGTCGCCCACCAGCACCGCGTCTTCCCGCAGGCTGACCAAAGAGGCCTGGCCGGGCACAGGGGTGGGGTCCGTGCTGCCCTCAGGGGTAGGCACTGCTTCTGTAGGCTCGAGGGTGGGGCTCGGCGCCACGGTGGGCGTGGGCAGAGCGGTCTCCTCGGGGGCCGCGACGGTCGGCACGGGCGCACCGCTGCCGGGTGGCGTAGGCGTTGGCGAGGGGGAGGAGCAGGCCGCCAGGAGGCAGATGGTAGCCAGAGCTATCACCAGGTAGGCACAGGGTACGTTGAGTATTCGTTTGGGGCTCACTGTGACGGACTCCTTAACTGCCGAGATGCGGAAAGGTGCCACTATGCGTAAGTATGCCACCCTCCTGCCCGGTGGTCAAACGGGCCAACACGGCAATTGACCACTGCACAGAGTTGTACTAGAATCGCGATATGGCAAACCCGGTTATGGGCCAGGGCGACCCGGTCGATCTGGCCATCGTCATCGTCAATTATAACACGCGGGACCTGCTGCGCGAGTGCTTGGCCAGCATCTTTGCCGGCTGCCTGACGGCTACGTACGCAGTCTATGTGGTAGACAATCACTCCTCGGACGGCAGTGCGGAGATGGTCGAGGCCGAGTTCCCGGCTGTGCATCTCATCCGCCAGGCGGCCAACAGCGGCTATGCCGTAGCCAACAATGTCGGCTTGCGGGCTGCCGGCTTGCAGGGGGGCATGCCGCCACGCTACGCGCTGCTGCTCAACCCCGATACGCTGCTCGGCCCGCAGGACCTGGCGCAGATGTTGGCCTTCATGGAAGCGCATCCGGAGGCCGGTGCGGTGGGTCCCAAGCTCGTGCGGCAGGACGGCAGCCTCGACAAGGCCTGCCGGCGCTCCTTTCCGACGCCGGAGATTGCGCTCTATCGTCTCTCTGGTTTGTCGCGTCTTTTCCCACGTCACCCGCGCTTTGGACGCTACAATCTGGACTATCTCGACCCCGATGCGCCCAGTGAGGTGGATAGCCTGGTGGGCGCCTTTATGCTGATGCGTGGCACGGTTCTTGACGAGGTCGGCCTGCTGGATGAGCGCTTTTTCATGTACGGCGAGGATATCGATCTCTGCTATCGCATCAAGCAGCAGGGCTGGCGGGTCTATTACTACCCGGCGGTTACCGTGTTGCACTACAAGGGCGCCGCGAGCCGGCAGCGGAGTACCGCTTCCATCGTCAACTTTTACCAGGCGATGGCCCTCTTTCACAACAAGCACTACCGGGCACGGACGTTCTTTCTGCTCAACTGGCTGATTCATCTTGGCATCGCCGCCCTCATGGGGCTGGCCATAGCGCGCAACGCCTTGCGCTCGCCCGGTCGCAGGCGGGTCGCCTCCGCTTAGAGCGTGTTTCAGACCCAGCCGAGGCGGCCCCACACCGCCAAAAGTTCGGCATCGTGCTGGTTTACGATGACTTGGGCCAAAGTGCGCCGGGCGTTGCCCCAGTCGAGGCATATACCGGTTATTTGTATCTAGGCACGGCGAGGCGGTCTCACCATGCGGACGAAACAGGGCATCTGGTTTAGCCTGATCACAGTTGGGATGGACGCCATCATGATCATGTTGGCGTTCTATGCGGCCTACCAACTGCGCTGGCTGGGCCACTTCAAGCCGGCCAGTAACATGGCCCCCTTCCCCAGCTACAGGGGCATGATGGTCCTGCAGGTGTTCAGCCTGATTACGACCTTTTTCCTCAACCGCCTCTACCACCAGCCGCGTGGCGCTTCGCGCGTGGACCAGTTCTACAAAATCCTCGCTGCCGTCTCTATCGGCACCCTCGTGGCCACGGCGTTCACGTCTCTGATCTACAAAGACCTGGACTATCCCCGGCTCATGGTGATCTACTTTGTCTTCTTTGCCGTGGTCCTGGTCACGCTGGGCCGGCTGCTGGCGGGTGCCTGGCAGGAGCGTGTACGCGCCCGCAACCCGGACCGCCTTCTGATTGTTGGGGCGGGCGATGTGGGGCGCATGATCTCGCAACGCATCCGCCAGGCGCCGCACCTGGGGTACGAGGTGATCGGTTTTCTGGACGATACGCGCGGACGGCGCACGGCGGCCGGGCTCCCGGTACTCGGCCCGCTGAGCAGCCTGAAGCAGGTCATCCGCAGCCAAGAGGTCGATGAGGTCGTCATCGCCCTGCCGGAGGCCCCGCGCGAGGAGGTCCTGGACCTCATCTACGAGTGCGAGCACGAAAAGGTCGTCACCAAGGTCTTCCCGGACGTGTTCCAGATCATCGCCACCGAGCTCAGCATCGGCGAACTGAGCGGCCTGCCCATGCTGACCGTGCGCGATGTGGCCCTGCGCGGCTGGCGGCTCTCCCTCAAGCGGGCGATAGACCTGGTCGGCAGCGCCATCGGGCTGATCTTGCTCTCGCCGCTCTTTATGCTCATCGCCCTGTTGATCAAGCTGGATTCGCCGGGGCCGGTATTCTACTCCCAGATCCGTATGGGCCTCGATGCGCGCCCCTTCCCCGTGCTCAAGTTCCGCTCGATGCGCGTGGGCGCCGAGGAGGAGACCGGCCCGGTCTGGGCCAGCCGCGACGACCCGCGCAAGACGCGCCTGGGCAGCTTTTTGCGGCGTACATCGATCGATGAGCTGCCGCAGCTCGTCAACGTGCTGCTGGGCGATATGAGCCTGGTGGGGCCGCGCCCGGAGCGCCCCGTCTTTGTGGAGCAGTTCCGGCAGGTGGTGCCTCGCTATATGGATCGGCACCGCGAAAAGGCCGGTCTCACGGGGTGGGCCCAGGTCAACGGGTTGCGCGGAGATACCTCGATCGTCGAGCGCACCAAATACGACCTGTACTATGTGGAGAACTGGTCGCTGCTCCTCGATATCAAGATTCTATTGCGCACCTTCTTTGGCGTGTTTAGAGACCGCAACGCATATTAGTAGTGCAGCGACACTTTGGGACCTGGCGACTGGAAGTCGCACCTTTGAGGCCGTGGAGCCTCTCGCCGTGGCGCCAGATCACACGGCCCCACTGGGCGCTGCGGCGCCGGCTGTCCGCCCCTTGGCGTGCGCAGCACGCTACACGGACAGGAATCCAATCCCCGTCCACGCAGGTGGACGGCCGGCCGTAGGCCCTCAGAGCCCGATTTCCAATCGGATGGATACGAAGTGTCGTTGCAGCACTAGCCGCCCCCGCTGGCACTGGGTCTCACGCAAGTGCTCAGCACCAACGACGGGCGCGAGTGGCCGACAAGAGGCAGGCATGGCCCCAGAGGAAACGGGAGTACGCGATCTCTCCGCAATGGGCCCGCACCAGGGGGGGCTGGTCGACGCCGCCATTGCTCTGGCGGAGGACTTGGACTTGGGGCGCGTCCAGGAGGCGATTGTAGCCCAGGCGGCGTTCCTGTGCCCCGATGCACTGGCCCTCTTTGTGGCCGCCGCCGACGGCTCCGAGTTCGGCCTGCGCGCTTATCGCGGGCTGGCCTCCTCCTATCTCTCCAAGGCCAGGGTCACAGCGGGCGATGCCCGCGCCCTCGCCGCGCGCGCGGCCGAGGGCAGTTACACCTATGCCACGAGCCGGCGTGCGCCGCGCTGGGTGCGCCGTCTCCTCTCCGGCGGGCGCGCCGGTTCCGTGACCATCTTTCCCCTGGAGCACGCCGGCCAGTTGGCCGGCCTCCTGGCCCTGCTCTACAAAGCAGAGGAGGGCTCGCAGATGGGCGAGCCGGCCCTGGCCTTTAGCCGGCTCGCGGCCGGGGCTTTGGGTAACGCTCTCCAACACCGCGAGACGGAAGCCGCTGCTGCCGAATCGACGCTCCTGCTGCAGGTGAGCCAACTTCTCAGTGCTACCTTTGAGACTGAGGCCATCGCTCGCCGGGTGACGGAGGAGGCCGGCGACCTGATGGAGAGCGACTTGTGCGCCCTCTACCTCTATGACCCCATCGCCGAGGACCTGGGGCTGCTGGCCCTGGCAGGGGAGGCCTGCAGCTCTCCGCCGGAGGGCGAGCTGCAGCGGACGCCCATCAGCAGCCTGCTGGCCACCATGCCTGCGGCCCTGCAGGGGCAGGCGGTCACCAGCGAGTGGCCCGGCGAGGGCAGCTTGCTGGCGCTCCTGGGCCCCTGCTATCGGGTGCAGACGGGGCTGACTGTGCCCCTGCACGCGCGGGGGAACCTCCTGGGGCTGCTCTTCTTCGCCCGGCGCTCGCTGCGCCGCTACAGCCTGCGCGAAGCCGACCTGGGGCGCAAGCTCGCCGCGTTGGCCGCTCTCTCCCTCGACAATGCGCGCCTCTATGCCGACCTGGACGATCAGATGCGCCGCGCGCGCGAGGCCCAGGCCCAGTTGATCGAGGCCGAAAAGATGGCCTCGCTCGGGCGGATTGTGGCCGGTGTGGCCCACGCCCTGAACAACCCCCTGGCCACTGTCTCCGGCTATGCCCAGTTGCTCCTCGCGGCCGATGTGCCGGAGGATGTGCGCGATGACCTGGCGCGCATCGACCGCGGCGCCCGGCGGGCCGCCGAGATTGTGCGCGAGCTTTTGGCCTTTGCCCGGCAGAGGCCGCTGGTGCCGGTGGCCGTGCCCGTGGCGGAGCTGGTGCGGGCGGCCCTGAAGCGCGAGGCCCCGGCGCTGCACGAGGCGGGGATCGAGGTGGAAGTCGACCTGCCTGAGGGCCTGCCCCACGTTCGCGGGGATCGCCTCCAACTCGAGCAGGTGCTGGTGCACCTTGTGGCCAACGCCCGCGACGCCATCGTCGCCCACGCGGGGAGCAGCCATCTGGCCATCCGCGCCCGCCAGGGCCAAGGTGTGCGCATCGCCGTATCCGATGATGGCGCGGGCTTTCCCGCCGAATTACTGGACAAGGTCTTTGAGCCCTTCCTGACCACCCGCGAGGTCGGGCACGGCATGGGTATGGGCCTGGCCGTTTCCTATGGCATCGTGCGCGCCCACGGCGGCCGCATTTGGGCCGGCAACAACCCCGGCGGCGGCGCGACGGTCTATATAGAGTTGCCGACTGCACGGTCCGAGGCCGGGTAGCACCGCCGTGGCCGCATCGGCTCACTCTCAGGAGGCTGATATGAACCTCAAGTACACCCTCACCGACTATACCTTCAAGTACCGTTCCGATGCTCCCCCTGCGGTGGTCTGGGGGCGGGCCTCCCTGGCGCTGACGGCGCTGCGCAACGAGACGGTGGCCTGCCAGCTCCTCCTCGACCCGGGGGAGACGGCCCTGGTCTCTCTAGACCGGGCGCCCCTGCTGAATTGGACGCCGGCACCACGGCTGCGCGTGGCGCTGGGAAGCTTGCAGGGGCCGGGCGGCGACGCGCCGGGCGCGGAGGTGGAGGCCTTCCTGGTGGGCACGGTGCCGGCGGACCGCGGCGACCGCTTTATCGCCGATCCACTCCTGCGCGAGGCGTCCGTCGAGGTGCGCGCCGGCAGCCTGCAGGCCGTTTGGCTCTCCTTGCGCCTGCCGGCGGATGCGGCGCCGGGGAGCTATCGCCTGCCGCTCGAGCTCTTTTGGGCGCGGGACCTGGAGGATGAGCAGCGGGTGGGTGAGGCCGAGGTGACCCTGGAGGTGGTGCCCCTTTCGCTCCCCGAGCCGCATGGCTTTCGCCACTTTTTGGACCTGTGGCAGCACCCCGCCGGTATCGCCCGCGGCCATGGGGTGCCCCTATGGTCGGAGGCGCACTGGCAGTTGATCGAGGCCTATGGGCGCGAATTGGCGCGCCTGGGCCAGAAGGCGATTACGATCATCGCCTCCGATAGCCCCTGGGCGGGGCAGCGCTGCCGGCGCGATGTGGATTACCCCTCGGCGCTGCACGAGTACAACATCGTGCACATTGCCTGCCGCGCGAGCGGCGAGCTGGTTTTCGACTTTTCGCGGCTGGACCGCTACGTCGAGACCTACCTGCGCCTGGGCATCGACCAAGAGATCGAGGTCATCGGCCTCCTGGCTGCCTGGGATGACGAGTTCGGCCGGCCTCTGACGGACCACCCCGACAATATCCGCCTGGCCTGCCACGACGAGCCCTCGGGGCGCATCACCTGGCTGCGCAGCCAAGGAGAGTTGCGCCAATATCTAGCCGCCCTGCGCGAGCACCTGATCGAACGGGGTTGGTGGGAAATCGTGCGCTTTACCGCCGACGAGCCCGCCGACGTGGCTACCTTCCGCCGGCGGCTGGACTTTTTGCACGATGCCTGCCCGGGCGCCAAGGCCAAGGTCCCGTGTAACCATGCCGAGTTCATGGGTGAGTTTCTCGATCCGGTGGCCGATTGGGTGCCCAACCTCGACTGTCTGTCCGCCGATCGGGAGGCTACCTGCCGCCTGCAGCAAGCCGTACAGGCGCGGGGCGACCGCTTCCTCTGGTACGTCTGCTGTGGGCCGGCGCGGCCGAACAATTTCATCACCTCGCCGACCATCGAGTCGCGCTTTCAGGGCTGGTTCACCGCCTGGGCGGGGCTGGACGGCTTTTTGCGCTGGGCGTTCACCTGCTGGCCGGCGGACCCCTGGCGGCGTCCCGGCTACCGCTTCCCCGGCTGGCCCAGCGGCGACATGTTCTTCGTCTACCCCGGGCGCGACGGCCGGCCGGTGCGCTCCATTCGCAACGAGGCCCTGCTCTTCGGCATACAGGACTATGAGCTCATCGCCCTCGCCCGCGAGCGCGCTCAGAGCGACCCCGCCGTGCAGCAAGCGCTGCAAGCGGCGTTCGCGCGCATCGTGCGCGCCGAGTGGGCCGAGTTCGCCGAGGTCAACAGCCGCCGGCCCGAGACCCTCTACTCCCTCGACCCGGCCGATTACGAGGCCGCGCGCAAGCTGCTCATTGATGCGCTGACCTAAAGCCGGCGATAGCCTGGCCTGTTGCGCCGATGGCGCTATCACCCTTCCACATCAATTGGTTGGGGGGTTATCCGGCGCCGTTGGCCGGGCCCCCACGGGGGCCGGCCAACGGCGCCGGATAACCCCCCATTACTCTGCCTGCAGGCTGCCGATGGCCCGGTACATCTCCAGCACGTTCTCCACCGGCGTTCGCGGCTGGATCTGGTGGGTGGGGCCGATGATGAGGCCGCCGTCGCGGAAGAGCTCCTGGCGCAGGGCCACCTCGCGGCGCACGTCCTCCCGGGTGCCGAAGGGCAGGGTCGATTGCACGCTCATCGTGCCGCGGAAGGCGATGTGGCCATAGTACTCGCGGTGCAGCTCGCGGATGTCCATGTCCGCGGCGTCTACCTGCACCACATCCAGGATGTCCAGCCCCATGTCGATAAAGCGGGGAATCAGGGCGCGCACGCTGCCGCAGCTATGCAGCATCGCCTTGGCCCCGTAGCGGTGGGCGAGGTCGATGTACTCCTGCAGCAGAGGGCGGAAGAGCCGGTCGAACTTGGCCGGGCTGAGGAGCAGGCCACGCTGGCTGCCATAGTCTTCGCCCAGGGCAAGGATGTCTATCAGTCCGGGGGCGGCCTGGAAGGTCCGCTCCAGCCAGGTGTAGAGGAACTCGTGCCGCTTTTCCATCAGCTTGCGGTAGACGGAGTCCTCGCTGCCGATGTCCAGGAGCACCTGCTCCACCCCACGGCAGCGGGCGATGCCGTTGATGAAATCGGGCGTGCCGGCATTGCCGATGACGACGGCATACTCGGCCAGCCCCCGGCACTGCTCGCTGACGGTGGAATAGTCGAACCAGTCTGCTGAAGGGAAACGCAGGTTGGCCAGGTCGTCGATGCTCGTCAGGTCCTTGTACGGCAAGTAGACGGCCTCGGGGTAGGTGCCTGTCTCGTGGGGGATGTTGGCATAGCGCTCGCCAAAGAGCCCTTCCCAACTGCCGTCGGGGAAGCGCCGCAGCTCCGGGCCGGCGTAGCGGGGGCCGACGTCCTTCATATCTACCCCCAGGGTTGCCTCCAGCGCCTGATCATCGGCGGCGCCCAGGAAGGCCTTGAGCTCCTGGTCGAACTCGGGCGTGCACTGGTAAAAGGTGGGCAGGCGGTCACAGCCCCGGTAGGCGAGTGCGCGGAGCGTGCGCTCTTTGGAGGTCATCATGGGTTGGCTCCTGATCCTCTCTGGCTGGTTGTGCGCTACTGGAGCGCTTGCCGCTTTGGCAATCAGCGCACCGGTTAATAGTATACACCGTACGTCTGGGCAGTGTCCACCATGGCCAGGAAATTCTCGGGCCGGACGTTGGCGGTGATAGAGTGGCAAGACGCCAAAACAAAACCACCGTCTCGCCCGACGTCGTCGATCAACTGCCGGGCCTCGGCCCGCACCTGCTCCGGCGTGCCGTGGCTCAGCGCGCCGCCGACGTCCATGTTGCCGATGAGGGCCAGATGCCGGCCGTAGCGCCGCTTGATAGCGCGGATGTCCATGCCGTAGGGCTCGATCGGGTTCAGGGCGCGGACACCCATCTCCAGCAGATCGGGGATGAGCGCCTCGATGTTGCCGTCGCTGTGAAAGACGATCGGTATGCCGCGGCGCAGGGCCGGCTCAAAGACGCGGCGCATGCGTGGCACCCAGATCTCCCGCAGGAGCTGGGGCCGCACGAGGGTGCTCGTCCGGTAGGCCAGGTCGTCGCCGACATAGAAAAAGGTCAGGGGGCAGCGCACCAGCCGCTCAGCCAGGGCGGCGCAGTAAGCCGCATAGCGCTCCAGCACCTCCTCGACGAGGGCGCGGTCCTCCTGGATGAGGATCATGAACTGCTCAAAGCCAAAGAGGGAGGTATAGGTGTCGGTGAAAAAAGAGCCGAGCAGGACAAAGAGGCCCACGTCGGTGCTCTCCACCGCCTGAGTGTAGCGGTCCAGCAGGGCGAACTGGGGCTCGAGGTGGCTCAGGTCGGCCACTTCCAGGCGGGCAAGGTCCTGCCTGGAGGCGATGCGAAAGTCGAGCGGGCGCAGCCGCCCCTGCGCATCGCGGCAGCGGAAGGGGTTGTCGTAGAAGCACATGCCGACCACATCCTGCCCGATGCGGCCGGCGAACTCGATATAATCGGCGGGGTCGATGTTGGCCAGCGTGTGCCCGCCCGCCACCTCGCGGCCCATCACGTATTGCAGGGTGGGGTTATCGACCAGCACCTCAAAGTTGGGCACACGGTCCGGCAGTTCGCCGTTGAGCACGGCGGCGATGCGTTCCTTGTTGGGCCTGCGATAGTCCGGCAAGTGGCTCTCCTTGGGGCAAGTCTACGCCTTGATGGCTCCCGAGGTCAAACCGGCGATAAAGTAGCGCATCGTGAACATAAAGAGCAGGATCAGCGGCAGAGACGCCAAAACATAGCCGGCGTACATCGGCCCCCAGCTCTCGGTGCCCATATACTGGCTGCCAAAGCTGACGATGCCCACCGAAATCGTCCAGAGCCGGCCGTCGGCGATGGTCACCAGCGGCCAGATATAGTCGTTCCAGGTGCTCAGGATGTTCATGATGGCGATGGTGACCAGGATGGGCTTGGAGAGCGGCAGGCAGATCTTGCTGTAGAGGTGAAAGGTGTGCGCCCCGTCGATGCGCGCCGATTCAAAGAGTTCCTCGGGCAGTGAGGCGAAAAAGCTACGCATGATAAAGATGGCGAAAATCTGCCCACCGGCGATGTAGGGTAAGATCAGTGCCCCGTAGCTGTTCATCAGGCCCAGATTCTTGACCAACAAAAAGGCCGGGACCAGCGTCAGGATGCCCGGGATCATCAACAGCGCCAGGAGCATCAGAAAGAGCGCCTCGCGGCCGGGGAAGCGAAAGCGGGCAAAGACAAAGGCCGAGATGCTGCCGATGAACAACACGCCCGCCGCCGAGGTGGTCGAGACGATCAGGCTATTGACCACATAGTCCCGGATGCGCGTCCAGGCGTCGCCATAGTTGGAGAGCTGAATCCACTGCGGCAGCCCCCAAAAGTTGTGCTGAAAGTCCGGCGTGGCCTTGAACGACGTCATGACCATAAAGAAAAAGGGGTAAAAGGTCACAATCGCCGCGCAGATCAGGAACACGTGGATTGCAAAGTCGTGCTTTAGCGTCTTGCTCATCGACCCGTCTCCTTATATCCCCGTGTACTCCACGCTCGAACGGAGATAGCGCATGTTCAGGTAGGTCAGCGTCAGCGTGATGACAAAGAGCCCCGTGCCGATGGCGCAGGCATAGCCCATCTTGTTATAGTACATGGCGTTGCGATAGAGCCAGAGGCCCGGCACCATGGTGACCGTTCCGGGGCCGCCGTTGGTCATGACCATGATCGTGGCAAAGTTCTGCATGGCGCCGATGAGCGTCAGGATGATGATCAGCTTGATCTGCGACAGCACCAGCGGAATCTCGACCCGCCAGAAGCGCATCCAGGTGCCCGCGCCGTCAATCGCGGCGGCATCCAGCAGCTCGGGGGGGATGGCCTGAAAGCCTGCCAGGTAGATGAGCGTGGACATGCCGGCTACCCAGGGGAAGCCGATGAACATGATGGAATAGAGCGCCAGCTTGAAATCGCCCAGCCAGGGCCGGGCGATGTGCCCCAGCCCGACGGCCTCGAGCAGCGCGTTCAGGAGGCCGATGTGCGGAGCATAGATCGACTTCCAGATGCCCAGCACCACCATGGTCGGCACCACGAGGGGGATCACAAAGAGCACGCGGTACACATAGGCCAGGCGCAGGTCGCGCAGGTGAAAGATCAGCGCACCCGCCAGCAACGGGAAGGTCAGATTGACCGCCAGCGAGAAGAGAGCCAGCTTGATCAGGTTGGCCACCGAGCCCATCAGGGTCGGGTCCTTGAGCATGGCGGCAAAGTTGGCCAACCCGATAAAGCGCTGCACGTTGGCGCCGTTCCACTCAAAGACGCTGTGAAAGATCGCCGATGCCGCCGGATAATAGTTAAAGACCAACACCAGCGCAAAAGTCGGGAAGAGGATCAGATAGGCCTCCTTGCTGCGCAGGATGCGGCGCAGCAAGCCGTCGCTCTTCTCCTTGGGCGCGGTGGATGCGACGGTGGACTGTGCCATTTTACCTCCCACATTTGCCGGAGCCTTGCAAAAGCTCCATTGGGGCCTGCCCAGGAGCTTTTGCAAGGCTCGCTACTAGCCGACTACTGGACCCAGTCGGGATGCTCGGCAGCCAGCCCTTCGGCCGCCTTGACCATCTCTTCCTGCATCTTGTCGGCCATGGCCTCGAGTTCGATCTGGCCTGCGAGGAACTGCTGCAACTGGTTCCACATCGTGTCCACGAACTCGCGCGTGAGCATCGAGTCAAAGGGCTCGATGCGCTCGCACCCGTACTTGACCATGATGTCGGTGTAGACCGACAGCGAAGGGTCGGCGCCGGTGGTGTCTACCACGCCGGGGGCAAAGCCGCCATGGTCGTTGAGCAGCCCGACCAGGTTCTTGGGCGCCGTGATAAAGCGCATCCAGTCCATCGTCTCGTTCAGCACGCCCCGCTTTTCGGATTCGGCCGCGATGGCATACTGGAAGACGCCCCCCACGCCGCCCATAGCGGGAAAGTCGACGCCGCCGAAGGGCGAACTCTCTTCGGTGATCGTCGGGATCTTGGGGAAGATGCCCCACTCGAACTCGATGAGCGGGTCGTTCATGATGGGCTTGTTCATCCAACTGCCCTGCCAGGTCATCGCAGCTTCGCCGTTGGCCCAGATGGTGTAGACATCATCGGGCGGGAAGGCCCAAAAGCCCTCGGGCCAGTACTGCGACCAGTCCTTGAGGATGCGCAGCATTTCCTTCCATTCGGGGTCGGTCGCCCCGTAGCGCTTCTCGAGGATGGCCTTGACCATCACCGCCGGTGAGAGGTTCTCGCCGGGCTTCCAGGTGCGCGGCACGGGCTGGTTATCGCCCTTGATCTGGCCCATCTTCTTGTCATAGAGCACATCCTGGATGATGCGCGTGGACCAACTGCCGTAGGTCTGGATGCCGCCCACCAGGTCCATACTGAGGGAGACGGGGATCTTGCCAGCCTCTTGGATGGCCTTCTGGACGACGTCAAAGTCCTTCCAGGTCTCGGGCACCTCGAGGCCCAGCTCTTCAAAGAGGGTCTTGTTGTAGAAAAAGCCGGTGCCGACGATGTCGCCGGTGATCATGTAGATGTGGCCATCGGGGGCCTTGCCGCTCTCGATGCACGGCGCCTGAAAGACCTCTTTCCACGAGGTGTTGCCCTCGACGTATGGGTTGGGCTCGGCCAGGTACGGGTCGAGGTTGACGAACCAACCCTTCTCATAGTCGCGAGCGATGTAGCCGCGCTGATACCAGACGATCTCGGGCGATGTGCCGCCGGACATCTGGGTCACCAGCCACTCCTCGTACCCCTGGGCGAGCTCCGGGACCAGTTCGATAGTGACCCCGGGGTGGGCTTCCTCGTATTCCTTCTTGAGGGTGTTCATGTACTGGGGCGGGTCCCAGCGGTCATCGGCGGTGCGTTCGCGTGGCGTCAGAGCCTGAGCATAGTGCTTGACGGTCTTTTGGACGGCGGCCGGGGGCGCTGCGGTAGGCTCCGGCGGTTGGGCGACCTGGGTTGGCGCACCGGGTTCGGCGGGTACCGGCGTGGGCTGGGCCTTGGGGCTGCAGGCGGCCAAGACACCGGCGACCGCCGTCGCCCCTGCCAGCTTGATGAACCCTCGACGCGATAGAGATTGGCCGGACATGGTATGCTCCTCCTTTACTAGCGCAGGACGACCACAGGCGGGCAATTGCCCAGGCTTCGGACGGTCCGCTCGACTCCTCCCCATACCCTCTCCTCTCCGTGACCCTCTGAGGTCTCGGTTACTCAACTCTTGCCGATACGAACTCGCTTGCGCTCGGGATAGCGTATGCATGGCCGCAACCGCGCGACGGCGCGAGGGCGCCTGTTGCCTGCCGACGGCTGCTTGGCTATAATCCACTATACTACGGAATGAGGACAGGATGGGCGCTTTCCGGCCTGTGTGGGGCCAGAGTGGGGACAGGATTTGGACTCCTCCGAACTGCGCGAGTGGCAGAAGCACATCCGTGAAGCACTGAACCACCTGCATGACCCAACGTTTCTACGCAAGAGCCCCTTGGCCACGGCGTTTGGCGTCTCTGCGCGCTTTGACACGCCGGCGGCGGTCCGCAGCATTCTGGTCGATGCCATCGCCGCCCTCGAGCCGCAATCGGACGAGCCGCCCGGCTCCCGCGCCTGGGAAGTCTTCCAGTCTCTGTACTACCGCTATGTGGAGCAGTTCAGCCAGGGCGATGTGGCCCACCAGATGGGCGTCAGCCTGCGCCAGCTCCGGCGCCTGCAGCGCTCGGCTCTGGAGGCGCTGGTCTACCATCTGGCGGAGCAGTTCGGCCTGCAGGGCGCCGCTGCCGAATCTCCGGCCCAGCCCTCAAGCGCTGATGCGGCCATCGATGCCGGCGAGGACCTGGAGTGGCTCAGAACCAGCCCCCCGGAGGAGACGACAGACCTTAACGAGGTCCTGCCGGCAGTGGTGGCGCTCTTGCACCCGCTGGCCACGCAGCGCGATGTGTCGATCGAGACGGTACCGGCCGGTGACCTGCCCTGCATTGCCGCTCACCCGGTCGCCGTGCGCCAGGCCCTCCTCAACGCCTTGACGGTAGCCGTCCTCAATGCCCTGCCGGCACCGGGCGCGGCGGTGCGCATCGTGGCCGACCTGCTGCGCGGCCAAGTGCGCATCACGGCTCAGTGGCAGGCCGCGGAGCCGTCTACGCCTCAAGACCCCAGCGAAGACCAGAACAAGCTCGAGTTCGCCCAGAGGCTGGCCGAGTTGTGCGCCGGCAGCCTGCGAGTCGCGAGGCAGGGCCGGCGGCACAAGGCCGTATTTACCTTCTCGGCCCTCGCCCAACGACAGGTGCTGGCCATCGACGACAACGCCCAGGCCCTGCAGCTCTTGCAGCGCTATGCCGCGGGGACGCGCTATCGGCTCATCGGCGCGCGCGACGCATCCGAGGCCCAGGCGCTGATCCGGGGCAATTCCTTCGAAGCCATCGTCGTCGATGTCATGATGCCCCATACCGACGGCTGGACCCTCCTGGCCGACCTGCGACAGAACCCGCTCACAGCGGCGACCCCGGTCGTCGTCTGCACCGTCCTGCCGCAGCGAGAGCTGGCGCTCTCTCTGGGCGCTAACGAGTTTCTGCAAAAGCCCTTCAGCCGGCAGGCGTTCCTGCAGGCCCTCGACCGCCTGGTCCCCTCCTAAATGCGCCTTGCGCCAAGGCGCGGCTCGCGCTCTCACTGAAGCAGGGTGCCTGTGGATGGCCTGCCGTCCCTACTACGACAGGCTGCGCAAGCATATCGTAGTAGCGGGCTTCAGCCCAATGGCGCCAACTTTTGACCCGTGAGCCAGAGCACTTGGTCTGCGCCTCTCTCCACCAGCCGACCGGGCTCCCATGCCCGGCCCCCACGCGCGATGGCGGGTCGTTCGCCGTAGCGCACGTGCTCACCGCCCGCAGTCATACGCGACGACGCGCGGGACTCCTCCCCCGGCTGTTGGAGGAGTCCTCTGCGAACGGCAGGAACGGCCAAACCGCGCGCCGGCGCCGGGCCAGCGAGCTGAGGGCCGTCCCGAGCTCGCTCAGCGCGTCGCCGATGTGCGCTCGGCCGCATTACGCTCGCGCGGGACTCCTCGCCTGCTGCCGGAGGAGGGAGTCCTCTGCGAGCGGCAGGAACGGCCAAACCGCGCGCCGGCGCCAGGCCAGCGAGCTGAGGGTCGTCCCGAGCTCGCTCAGCGCGTCGCCGATGTGCGCTCGGCCGCATTGCGCTCGCGCGGGACTCCTCCCCCGGCTGCCGGAGGAGGGAG
>DAOUGZ010000122.1:0-34859 GCA_034428955.1 Anaerolineae bacterium
GGGCGCCGGCTTCGTGGGCATGCTCGACGATGGCGATGAGGTTCTCTTCGTTATCCTCGATGAAGGGGAGGACGGGCATGAGGGTGATGCCGGTGTAGATGCCGGCCCGGGCCAGGGCGGCGAGGGCCTGGAGGCGCGCGGAGGGGGGCGAGGCGCCGGGCTCGAGCTTGCGGCCCAGGTCGTCGTCGGCGGTAGTGATGGTGAAGGAGACGGAGGCGCCCAGGCCCAGCTCGTTGACGGCCTGCAGGCGCGCCAGGTCGCGCTGCACGAGGTCGCTCTTGGTGGTGATGTGGATGCCAAAGCCGTAGCGGGCGATCAGCTCCAGCGCGCGGCCGCTGAGGTCATAGCGCCGCTCTACAGGGGTGTAGGGGTCGCTCATCGAGCCGGTGCCGACGATGCCCTTGATCCGCTTGCGGCTCAGCTCTTGCTGCAGCAGCTCCAGAGCGTTGGCCTTGACGAGCACGTCGCGGAAATCCTCGATCTGGTAGCATTCGCTGCGCGAGTCGCAATAGATGCACTGGTGCTCGCAGCCGCGGTAGATGTTCATGTTGTAGCGCACGCCGAACCAGGCATCCGGATGGCGGATGGTGGTCAGGAGCGTTTTGGCCCGGATCTCGCGGATCATGCGCCTCTCCTTGCAGCGACGGCAGGTCGCGGCAGCCTCCCCTGTCTTTCAGTATAGGCGGGATGGGGGGTGTTGTCATCTTGCAGTCGCCGACTCGCCCATCCCCGGCGATTTGTGGTAGAATACGAACACATAGCATTGCCACCTGCCTGAGCACAGAGGGAGAAGCCATGACTGCCAAAGCCAATTTTCTTGCCTTTGACCTGGGCGCCGAAAGCGGCCGCGCCGTCCTCGGTGCCTTTGATGGTGAGCGCCTGGAGCTTGCCGAGGTGCACCGCTTCCCCAACGGCCCCGTGCGCGTGCTCGATTCCTTGCACTGGGACGTGCTACGCCTTTTCCAGGAGATGAAGGCCGGCCTGGCAAAAGCGGCCAGGTGTGACCTGGCAAAAGCGGCCAGGTGTGACCTGGCAAAAGCGGCCAAGTCACATCTGGCGGCCATCGGCGTGGACACCTGGGGCGTGGACTTTGCCCTGCTGGATGACGGGGGTTCGCTGGTCGGCATGCCCTACCACTACCGGGATGCCCGGACTGAGGGGATGATGGCCGAGGTGCTGGCCCAGGTTCCGCGCCGTGAGGTCTTTGAGCGGACAGGCATCCAGTTTATGGAGATCAACACCCTCTACCAGCTCTATGCTATGTCTCGCCGCCAGCCGAAGCTGCTCGCCGCGGCCCGCACCCTGCTGATGATGCCCGACCTGTTGAACTATTGGCTCACCGGCCAAAAGGTCTGCGAGTTCACCGAGGCCACAACCAGCCAGATGTACGACCCCCGCGAGGGCGCTTGGTCTCGCCCGCTGCTGGAAAAGCTGGGCCTGCCCTACGACATCCTGGCGCCGGTGGTGCAGCCCGGCACGGTCCTGGGACCCATCCTGCCGGCCATCCGCGAGGAGTTGCGCATCGGCGAGGTGCCGGTGGTGGCCCCTGCCTGCCACGACACGGGCTCGGCGGTGGTGGCTGTGCCCGCCGAGGGCAGCGATTTCGTCTATATCAGCTCGGGGACCTGGGCGCTGCAGGGCGTGGAGGTCACGGCGCCGCTGATCAATGAGGCCACGCTGGAGCACAACTTTACCAATGAGGGCGGGGCGAACGGCACCTTCCGGCTGCTGAAGAACATTGTCGGGCTGTGGATGGTGCAGGAATGCCGGCGCGAGTGGGCGCGTGAGGGCGAGCAGCTCTCTTACGACGAGATTACCGCCCTGGCCGCCGAGGCTCAGCCCTTCCTGGCGCTCGTCAACCCGGACCATCCCACCTTTATGCCCCCCGGGGGCATGCCGGCGCGCATCCAGGCCTACTGCCGTGAGAGCGGCCAGCCCGTGCCCGAGACGCGCGGCCAGATTGTGCGCTGTGCGCTGGAGAGCCTGGCCCTGCGCTTCCGGGCCGCCCTCGAGCAGCTCGAGGAGATCACCGGCCGCCGCCTGAGCCCCATTCACATCGTCGGCGGCGGGTGCCGCAACGCCCTGCTGAACCAGTTCGCCGCCGATGCCACCGGCCGGCCGGTCGTCGCCGGGCCTGTCGAGGCCACAGCGATGGGCAACATCATCGTCCAGGCCATGGCCCGTGGTTATGTAGCCTCGCTGCAGGAAGGGCGCGACTTGGTGCGCCGCTCTGTTGAGCCGGCCGTGTACGAGCCGCAGGACACCGCCCGTTGGGACGAGGCCTATGCCCGCTTCCAGAGCTTGCCGGCCTCTTGATTGTAACGGGGAGACGATTCTGGGATACACCCGTAACGGGGGATAACGGGGGTTTTGATTTGTGGCGCCGGTTTGTTAATGCTATAATAGCTCGCTATCAACAGCCAGGCCCAGATAATGCGGGCGCCCGAGCTGGACGAGGGGGGGGAGAAGCTTGACGCAGATCATTGTCGAGCGCAATGAGTCCTTCGAGAGTGCCCTGAAGCGCTTTAACAAGAGAGTGCAGCAGGACCGCGTGCTCTCGGAAGTTCGGCGCCGGCGCTTTTATGAGAAGCCGAGCGTGCTTCGCAAAAAGAAAAAGGCCGCCAAGCGCCGCAAGAGCCGCAAGCAGACGCGCAAGAGCATGAGGGACTAGAGCTCTCAGCACTCTCCGTCCTGGGGCTTGGGTATCTCGTGGGGACTCGTAGGAACCCTTGGGGGCTCGTGTCGTGGTAGAATAGGCGGCCGTTGCGCCTGTGGCCTGATACCACTGGGGCATTCCCCGGGCACATTCCTACGAGTTCCTGCAGACTAGTGCATCGCAGAGATTCTGATGGGCGCGAGTCGCCCCATGCGGCGCAGCACTAGCGCGATACCTGGCCAGAAGTGGCGAGACGATGACGCTAAAAGACCGAATCACAGCCGATCTCAAGCAGGCGATGCGCCAGCGCGATCAAAACGTGCTGACTACCCTGCGCCTGCTGCAGACGGCCATCCGTTACGAAGAAGTCGAAAAGGGCCGTCCCCTGGATGACGACGAGGTTGTGGCCGTAGCCGCGCGGCAGGCCAAACAGCGCCGGGAATCCATCGATGCGTTCCGCGCCGCCGGCCGGCAGGATCTCGTCGAGCCGGAGGAGGCCCAACTGCAGGTTCTGCTGGGCTATCTGCCACAGCAGATGTCGACTGCGGAGATTGAGCAAGCTGCGCGTGAGGCGATCGAGGAGGTCGGCGCTACCGGGCCCGGTGACCTCGGCGCCGTCATGCGCGTGTTGATGCCCCGCCTGAAAGGCAAGGCCGATGGCGCTATGGTGAACCAGGTGGTGCGAAATCTCCTGGCCAGTCGCTAACGGCTCGCCGTCAGCAGGCCTACGAAAGGTCAGCCGTGCCACCTGAGAACGCAATCCGCACATCCACATCGGGCGGATTTGGCATCGGGGGTCGTATCTACGTGGACAGACTGGCATCCAGGCCCTGGTGGACCCGGCTCGGCATTCTGGCACTCGCCCTTGTACTCATCATCTCAGTGAGCGGCGTGCTGTTGTTGCGCCTCGTCCCAGACCGGGTAGACCTGGAGGTCGGTGAGGCCGCTCCCCGCGCTGTACTGGCCCCTCGTTCCATTACCTACGTCAGCAGTATTCTCACCGAGGAAAAACGCGAGGAGGCGGCTCGCCTTGTGCCGCCCGTCTACACGCCACCGGATGCGGAGGTCGTGCGCCGCCAACTGGCCCAGGCCACCGGCCTCACCGATTATCTGACGGCCGTGCGCGCCGACCCCTATCTCTCTGCGGAGGAGCGCCAGGCGGCCATCCTGGGCATCGAGAACCTAGAGTTGACTCCCTCGGCGGTGAGCGCCATCCTCAGCCTCGATAACACGTCGTGGGAGGCCGTAGTCACCGACGTGAACGCGGTGCTTGAGCAGGCGCTGCGCAACGAGATCCGCCAGGGCGAACTGGCAGACGCCAAGCGTCGCGTCGGCGCCCTGGTCAACCATACCCTGTCGCCGGCGGGCACCGAGGCGGTGGTAGCCCTGGTGCAGGCCATGCTCGTGCCGAACAGCTTTTTGGACGAAGCGAGCACCGAAGAGCGCCGCACTGAGGCGCGCGAAAGCGTCCTGCCCGTCAGCCACAGCATCAAGCAGGGCGAGGCCGTGGTCCGCGAGGGCGATGTGGTCACGCCGCTCGACCTGGAGGAACTGCAGGCGCTGGGCCTGCAACAGGAGAGGCGCAGCGTGGCGGTGGCGGCCGGCACGGTGCTCTTTGTGGCGGTGCTCGTCGGCCTGTTGCTGGTCTACATCCAGCGCATGCAGCCCGAGCTGTGGTTGCGCCCGCGCCGTTTGTTGCTCTTGGGCCTGAGCTTTCTGGCCGCCGCGGCCGTTGCCCGCCTGATGATCCCGGATCACACGCTGCTGCCCTATCTCTTCCCGGCGGCGGCTCTGGCCATGCTGGCCGGCGTGCTGATCGACATCCAGATGGGCGTCATCCTCTCCGTCCTGCTCGGCGCCCTGGTGGGGCAGGTCTCCGGCGGCTCGCTGGAGCTGGTCGTCTACACCCTCGTAGGCTCGCTGACGGGCGTGCTCTTGCTCTCGCATATGGAGCAGTTGAACTCGTTTGCCCGTGCCGGCGCCTATGTGGCCCTGGCGAACGTCCTGACCATGGCTGCTTTCCGGCTGCTGCACCGCAGTTTCGACCCTACCGGCTGGCTGCAACTGGGGGGGGTGGCCGTGGCCAATGGAGCGCTGTCGGTCAGCCTCACCCTGGCCGCCTATGCCTTTGTTGGGCGCGCCTTTGGCATTACGACCTCTTTGCAGCTCTTGGAGCTGGCCCGGCCGACTCACCCGCTCTTTCGCCAGCTCTTGCTGAACGCGCCGGGCACTTATCATCATAGCATTCTCGTCGGCAATATGGCCGAGCGCGCGGCCGAACTCGTCGGCGCCGATCCGCTGCTGGCCCGTGTGGGGGCCTACTACCACGATATCGGCAAGACCATCCGGCCCTATTTCTTTATCGAAAACCAGAGCGACGGGGTCAACCCCCACGACCGCCTCGATCCAAAGACGAGCGCCCAGATCATCATCGGCCACACCCGCGACGGCGTGGCGCTGGCCCGGCAGTACGCCCTGCCGGAGCGAGTGCAGGATATCATCGCCCAGCACCACGGTACGACCATGGCCGGCTTTTTCTATCAGATGGCCTGCAAAGAGGCCAAGGAGAGCGAAGGCGGCCAGGTCGACGAGCAGCACTTTCGCTATCCGGGCCCCACGCCCGATACGCGCGAGGCGGCCATTGTCATGCTAGCCGATGTCGAGGCCGTAGTGCGCTCGGTGCGCCCGTCGACGCCGGCAGAGATGGACCAGATCATCCGCAGCTTTATGCAGGACAAGCTCGTCAACGGGCAACTGGATCGCTGTGACCTGACCCTGCGCGACCTGGACCAGATCCGCGAGGCGTTCAGCAGCGTGCTCAAGAGCATTTTCCATCCCCGGATTCAGTATCCGGAGAAGGAATAGCCCCAGTGCCTACCCCAGGTGAGCCCTTCGGCCCCAGGCGGCGCAACGAGCGGGCACCGTTGCCGGCGTGCTTTCGCTATGCCCTGCGGGGCTGGGTCGCGGCCTGGCACTGCCAGCCCAACGTGCGCATCCACCTGGGCTTTGTGCTGGGGGTGACGGCGCTGGGCCTGTTCTTGCAGTTGGCCGCCGTGGAGTGGGCCATCCTGGCCCTGACCTTTGGCCTGGTCCTGGCCGCCGAACTCTTGAACTCGGCACTCGAGGCGTTGACCGATCTCGTCTCGCCGGCCTACCATCCGCTTGCCGGCCGGGCCAAGGACACGGCCGCAGGCGCGGTCCTGGTTGCGGCGGCCGTCGCCGTCGCGGTGGGGCTGCTCATCCTGGGCCCACCCCTCTGGCAACGGCTGGCAGCACTCTGGTGACCCCGGGGCGCCCCTTGGCGAAAATCTGCGCACCCAGGCGCATTATGGAGGCATAAACGAGCGTGGAGATCAAGAATTACGCCCGCATTCTCTGGCACTGGTCTTGGCTGGTTGTCGGCCTGCCGGCGGTGGTCGTAGCCCTGAGCCTGTTGCGAGCTGCGCCACCCGGCCCCACCGGCTATGCGGCCAGCATGCGCTTTAGCATCGGCCTCTCGCCGGAGGCTCCGGCAGAGCCGGCCTATACCTACGACCGCTACTATACCTGGCTAACCGCCGAGTACCTGGCCGACGACATGACGGAGGTCGTCAGGAGCCGGGAGATGGCGGAGGCAGTGATGGCCGAGGCCCAGCGGCGCGGCCTGGACGCAGAGATCGCCCCCGGCGCCATCCAGGGAGCGACAACAGGCGGCAAGCTGCACCGCATCCTGATGGTGAACATGAGCTGGGGCAACCAGGAGGAGTTGGCCATCCTGGCCGATTCCCTGGCCACGGTGCTGCAGGAGGGTAAGGCGGCCTACTTTGCCCAGTTCCGCGAGGCGGGCACACCGGTGACCATGCACCTGATCGACCCGCCGACCATCTCGCCCGTGGCGGCCAGCACACGGGAGCGCCTCGACCTGCCTCTGCGCCTGATGCTCGCCCTCTTTGCCGGCGTGGGCGGCGCTTTCCTCCTCGAGTATCTGGACGGCAGCGTCCGCGGCCCGGGCGACTTGCAGGCCCGTGGCCTGGATGTCCTCGGCACCATACCGCGTCGCAGTGCCCTGCCCTGGGTAGACCGGCGCCAGCGCTGATCCCTGTCGATTCCGGTTGCCATGTGCCTCCTATGGTGCTACAATCGCACACCAGAGGTTTGACAAAAACCCAGAGGTGACGCGAAGTCGCCAAGGGAGGCAGGCAGCATGAGGATCGGCGTCCTGGATTCCGTTTTCAGCCAGCTCCCACTGGCCGATATGCTGGATCTCCTCGTCTCTGCGGGTCTCGACGCCGTGGAGATCGGCACCGGCAACTATCCGGGGGCCTCACACATCGATGTGGATGGGCTCCTGAAAGACAAGCAAGCACGCGATGAGTACCTGAACGAGTTCAAGTCGCGCGATATTGTGATCAGCGCCCTCTCCTGCCACGGCAACCCCCTCCATCCCAACCGCGATTTCGCTCAGCGGCACGACGAGGTCTATCGCAAGACGGTGCGCCTGGCGGCAGAGCTGGGCATCCCCATCGTCTGCGCCTTCTCCGGCTGCCCCGGCAGCGGGCCCGACAGCCGCCACCCAAACTGGGTCACCGCGGCCTGGCCGCCGGACTATCCCCGCATCCTGGAATGGCAATGGGCCGATGCGGTCATCCCCTATTGGCAGGATTTCGGCTCCTTTGCCCAACAGCACGGGGTCCGGCTGGCCATCGAGATGCACCCCGGTTTTGTCGTCTACAACCCGGAGACGTTGACCCGCCTGCGGGCCGCGGTTGGCCCGGTCATCGGCGCCAACCTGGACCCAAGCCACCTCTACTGGCAGGGCATCGACCCGGTGGCGGCGATCAAGAGCCTGGAGATCAGCATCTATCACGTGCACGCCAAAGACACGGCCATCGATCGGAGCAACACGCTCGTCAACGGAGTCCTGGATACCAAGCCCTACACCGATATCGTGCACCGCTCCTGGATCTTTCGCACCGTCGGGTATGGGCACTCGCTCCTGGAGTGGCGCGACATCGTCAGTGCGCTGCGCGTAGTGGGGTACGATTATGTCCTGAGCATCGAGCACGAGGATGCCCTGGCCTCCATCAATGAGGGGTTTGGCAAGGCGGTTGCCTTTATGAGAGAGATCGTGTTGAGCGAAACGCCGACACAAGCATGGTGGGTGTAAGATGATGATGATACGTGTGGGGCTGGTCGGCGCCGGTTTTGTGGGGCCCGCCCATGTGGACGCCCTGCGGCGCCTTGGGTACGTGGAGGTGCTGGCCCTGGCCGAAAGCAACGCGCGCCGTGCGCGCGAAAAGGCCGACCAGCTCAATATCCCCGAAGCCTGCGGCGATTACCGGATGCTGCTCGCCGAGCCCAGGGTCACCGTCATTCACAACGCGACGCCTAACTGGATGCACTTTGTGGTCAACCGCGACGCGCTGAAGGCCGGCAAGCATGTCGTATCCGAAAAGCCGCTGGCCCTCACCGTCGAGGAAGCGGAGGAACTGACCAGGTTGGCGCAGGAAACCGAGATGGTCAACGCCGTGGATTTTATCTACCGCGGCTATCCCCTGGTCCGCCAGATGCGGGCCATGATCGCCCGTGGCGACATCGGCCAGGTGCGGGTGGTGCATGGCTCCTACCTGCAGGACTGGCTCCTCTACCCGACGGACTATAGCTGGCGAGTCCTGCCGGAGCAGGGGGGCGTCTCGCGTGCCATCTCCGACATCGGCTCGCATTGGGCCGACCTGGCCCAGTGGGTGACCGGGCAGAGCATCAGCCGCGTGATGGCGCGGCTGGCCACGATTGTGCCGGTACGCTTCCGGCCCACCGAGGCGGTGGTGGAGGCATTTGCCGCCGCTGAGGGGCCGCGCGAAGAGGTCCATGTAGAGACCGAGGACTATGGCTCGGTTCTGTTCGACATGGATGGCGGCGCAACGGGGTCTTTTACCGTATCGCAGGTGAGCGCCGGGCACAAGAACCGGCTCCAGATCCAGGTCGACGGCAGCGAGGCCTCGCTGGCCTGGGACCAGGATCACCCGGACGAGCTGAGGATCGGCCGGCGCGGCAAGCCCAACCAGGTCCTGCCCCGCGACCCCGCCCTGCTGAGCGCGGAGTCCATGGTCGGCTCATACCTGCCCGCCGGGCACCCCGAGGGCTGGTCCGACGCGCTGCGCAACCTGACCAGCGAAATCTATGACTTTATCCGCGCCGAAAAGAGCCCGCTGCGAGACAGTCCTTCCTTCCCGACCTTTGCGGATGGGCTGCGGGCTAATCGCCTGACTGAGGCCATCCTGGAGAGCCACAACCGGCAGGCCTGGGTCGAGGTGCCGGGCAGCGGCGAGATGCGCTCGGAGCCGGTGCGCATGGGGCAGCGGGCTTGAGCGGGCGTAAATATCGGCCCCACTTTCCTTGCGGAAAGTGGGGCCGGACCAAGGTGACTAGGTCACCGTGGGATGGAGGAAGAGATGCTTGGTGCACTGCTGCCTTAGCAAGAAGTGTGCCAAGAGCATAGCCCTGGTCTATAGGAGCGATGCATCGGCAGCCAAGACGTGGTGGAAAGCCGAGCCACCACAGAATGCGCATCGCCCTTGAGGTCTACGAACGAACTTGATGACCCTCGAAATCGTCTTCATACTGCTGCTGATCGCCGCCAACGGCTTTTTCGCCGGCACAGAGATGGCCGTGGTATCATCCCGCCGCTCCCGATTAGAGACCGAGGCGGAGGAGGGTGATCGCCGCGCCCAGGCGGCCATCACCCTGATCGAGGAGCCGGGCACCTTTCTCTCCACGGTGCAGATCGGCATTACCCTTGTGGGCACGCTGGCCGGCGCATTCGGCGGCGCTACCATCGTGGCCCGCCTTGCGCCGGCCCTCTCGGGCCTGCCCCTCTCCCCCGGTGCCGCGCAGACCATCGCGCTGACTCTCGTCGTGGTCGGCATTACCTATCTTACCTTGATTTTCGGCGAGCTGGTACCCAAGCGCATCGCATTGGCGCGCGCCGAGTCCCTCGCCCGCGCCACGGCTCCGTTCATGAAGGGGCTGGCCACCGTCGCCCGCCCCGTCGTCTGGCTGCTCAACGGCTCGACCAATCTGGTCCTGCGGCTGACGGGCCAGCGCCGGGTCGAGCCGCCGCCGGCCAGCGAGGAGGAGATCAAGTACCTCATGGCCGAGGGCGCTCGCGTGGGGGTCTTTGCCGGTACGGAGCGGGAGCTGGTAGAGCGCGTCTTTCGCTTTGCCGACCTGCGTGTGGGCGAGCTGATGCGCCCACGGACGGAGGTCGAGGCTATCGACATCGATATGCCGCCGGAAGAGGTGCGCCAGCTCATGCTGACCAGCACCCACTCGCGCTTTCCGGTCTATCGCGATAGCCTGGATAACGTCCTGGGCGTGGTGACGGCCAAAGACATCCTGGTGCAGGGCGACCGCTTGAACCTGCAAGAGATCCTCCGCCAGCCGCTGTTCGTGCCCGAGAGCCAGCTCATCTCAGCCACGCTGCGTGCCTTTCAGGCGACCCACTCGCACCTGGCCATCGTCGTCAACGAGTATGGCGATACGGAGGGCCTCATCACCCTCGAAGACGTGCTGGAACAGCTCGTCGGTCAGATCGAGGACGAGTATGACCGGGTCGAGCAGGCGATCATCCGCCGCGAGGATGGGACTTTTCTGGTGGACGGCCTGCTGCCCGCCGACCAGGTGCGGGAGTTGCTGGATGTCGAGCGCCTCCCCGGCGAAGAGAACTATCAGTTCAACACGCTGGCGGGTTTTGTCGTAGGCCAGTTGGGGCGCCTGCCGCGCGTGGGCGATCGTGTCTTTGCCGACGGACACCGCTTCGAGGTCGTGGATATGGACGGCCGCCGTATCGATCGCGTGATTATCTCGCCCGCTGCCAAAGAGCCGTCCGAGGCACATACCTGACCCGGCGGCACAGAGTTTGCCGGGCCTGGGTGTCAGGAGGGTAGGCGATATGGAACGATTGGCCTTGCTGGCCGTGACGGCCCACCCCGGCGATGAGCTGGTCTTTGCCGGCACCCTGGCGCGCTATGCCGCAGCCGGCGTGCACGTAGCCCTCGCCTGCGCCACACGCGGCGAGGTCGGGCACCGGCCGGACCTGCCCGCGCCCGAAGGACGCGGCGAGGAACGCGAGCAGGACCTGGGCTGCGCCTGCGACCGCTTGGGCGTGGCCGAAGTGCACGTCCTCGGCTATCGCGACTCGGGGCCCTGTGGCGACTCCGGCCCGGGATCTCTGGCCCAGGCCCATGCCTGTGACGTCGTGCGCCGCATCATCGACGTGATCCGGCGCGTGCGGCCGCAGGTCATGATCAGCTTTGGCCCCGACGGGCTCGGCGGGCACGTCGACCACGTAGCCATCGGCGGGCTGGCCATGCAGGCCTTTGGCGCAGCCGGGGACTTGGAGCAGTTCCCCAGCAACGGTGGCCCAGAGGGGTTCACGCCCGCCAAGTTCTTTGGCGCGGGCCTGCCCGACGGCCTGCTCAGGCTGGCGGCTATCCCCGGCCACGCCACGCCCGATGAGGCCATTGCCGCCCGCGAGGACGTCTCCCAATTCGTTGACCACAAGCTGGACGCCGCTCGCTGCTACGGCATCGACATCGAGCCCCACCTGCACAAGCTCTTCCAGCTCGCCGAACCCGAGCGGCATCACCTGCTGGGCACCGAGTTCCTGTCCCTTATCCACCCCCAGCCCAGCGTAGACGATCGCTCCGATCCCCACCTCTTCGCGGGCATCCCATAACCTGACCGTCGAACCCTCCCGCAGGTTCCGCGACCTGTTCTGTTGGCGGAATCGCTGCTTCTGTGGCAGGTCCGCCGCCGCTGCAGCCTCCGACCTGCGGGAGGGTGCCACTGCGTAAGTGCCTATCCGGGAAGCAGCCGAGGCGGCTCCCACCCTTGCCCGAAGCGTAGCGGAGAGGCCCGCCGGTCTTGGCCCAAGAGGTACCATCCTCAGGCCGCTCGCCGGGCGTGGGAGCCCGGCCCGCTGGCTTTCCGGATAGGCTCCAAGTACATAACCTGAGCGCAGTGGCATGGACGTTGCTACCCCATAGGTAGCCGGCCCTCATCGTTCAGGCTTGACAGAGGCAGAGACCAGAAGGAAGCCGGCCAATCGGGAGGAGCCCAGCCTACGGAGGGTCTATGGCCACGGCATCGTCCGCGCTCGAACCGCATGGCATCCGCATCGAGCCGGATGGCACGCTCACGCTCGACCGGGAGCGCATCGCCGCTCCCAGCGGCCCAGAGGCCGGATACAGGGCCGACCACGCCCGCTATGATGTCGCCAACTCTACCCTCGCCGCCACCTTTGAGAACCCCGGACGGATCAGCACCTACGACGTCTTTAACATCGGCCCCATCCTGGAACAGGACACCTGGCGACAGACCCTGGCGGTTGACGGCACGGCGCTCAGCGGCTTTCCGCCCACCACCCACCTGCGCGGGCGCGCCATGGTCGAGGTGTGGGAAGCGAACGGCTGCCGCCTCAGGGTCACCAGCTTTTGCGGCGAGCGCCGGAATGCGCTCTTTCAGGCCTACGAAGCGGAGAGCCTGGACGGGCAGCCGCACAGCGTGGAGGTCAATCTCCGCGCGGGGTTCACGGCCGACGAAGAGGAGAGCGCCTACGCCCTGCACTTTGAGGAGCGGCTCGGGGCCATCGTCGCCGTCCTGGGGGAGATGTGCCTGGAAACGGAGCCCGGCCCTCCGGGTGAGAGCGAAGCCGTCACCATCCCGGCGCGCACGGCGTACGCGGGCGCCGATGTGCGGCCGGCGGAGTGGCGCGTCAGCGACCAGCGCGCCTACCTCACCTACCGCCTGCAAGCCACGCCGGGCGAGAGGACGAGCTTTTGCCTCGTTATCAGCGGCGGCCCGGACCGGCACAACGCCGAGGAGGCGTTCCGGCAAGCCACCGGCAACTGGCGCGAGGTGTGGGCCGAGGTGGACCGTTACGGCGACTGGCTGAGCAGCCGCCTGGAGATCGACGACCCTTCGCTGCACGCCCTCTACGCCGCAGGGGTGAATACGGCCATCAGCGCCTATCGCGAGGACTATCAGGGGCGCTTCCGGGGCTTGCTCCCGGGTGCGAGCGAATTCCCCGAGTTCAGCGCCACCCTGCCGGCGGATGCCTACTGGTGCTCACAGGCCCTCCTCCCCTACCGGCCGGAAGCCGTGCGCGAGGAGATTCTGGCCCTGGCCCGCGCCGTCCATGCGGACGGCCGATTGGCACGCAGCGTGCGCACCGTCCCGCGCCGGGGAGGCACCGGCGCTGATGCCTACGACCGCCAGCCCGATGCCTGCGACTCGCCCTCTTACTTTGCCCTGCTCGTCCACGACTATCTCTGCTGGACGGGAGACCGGGCACTGCTCGACGTGCGCGAGGGCGACCAGACGGTCTGGGAGAAGGTGCTGGCCTGCGTGCGCCACCTGCGCGATCTGGACACGAATCACGACATGCTCTTCGAGAAGCGGCCCTCCCAGCCGGACTGGGCCTTTGACGTCCTACGTGACGACTGGGTCACCTACGACCTCGCGCTGCATTGTCAGGCGCTGAAGAGCGTCGCCGAGATCGCCCTGATGCGCGGTGAGGAAGCCACGGGGCGCGACCTGGCCACCTGGGCCACGCGGGCGCAGGGGGCTATCAACCAGGTGCTCTGGAACGCCGGGCAGGGGTATTATGTGGACTATATTCGCAGCTACCAGGGGTTCGTCGAGGATCACGCCGCTATCGATACCGTGCTGGCGGTGCTCTATGGCATCGGCAGCGAGAGTCAATCTCACCGCCACCTCGAGCACCTCGAGCGCACGTTGGAGACGCGCCACAACAACCGGCAGTACTATGGCGACTGGGGCGTGATGAGTTGCTATCCCTTTTACAAGAACCGTAGCGACCTCATCGGCCGTAGCGCCTGGGCCTACTCCTTCCATAACGGTGCGGCCTGGCCCGGCTGGAGCGGCATCTATGCCCTGGCCGAGTTTGTGCACGACCGCCCCGGCTGGCGCTATGCCCTGGAGCGTTGGTGGACCTACGGCCTGGCCCAGTACTGGTTCACGCCCACCGAGCATTACGCCCCGCCCTACGACGCCCCGTCGGTGCGCCGGGGCACGGCCCTCTACGCCTGGAGCGCCATGCCCGCCGCCGCCATGGTTCTCGGCGGCTTTGGCTTTTGGCCGAACCTGGCCGGCGAGATGGTGCTGCGCGTGCCGCCCTGGGGAGACAGCCGCCTGAACGGCATCCGCTTCCGCGGCGAGACCTATGACGTAGAGGCGCAGTCCGATGTGGTCACCGTCTACCGCAACGGCCGGGAGATTGCCTCCAGCCCGCGCGGATTGCGTATCCGCTTGCAGGAGCCGGTGATTACCCAGATGGCGTGAGGGGGCACACCACCAAGTGTTCATGAGCGCAGCGCTCACTACCCCCATGAAAGGGGGTATCGCCACAGAGCAATGATCGCACAGAAAACCCGAGTCTTGCATCCTCCGCGCTCTGCGGTGAATCCCTTCCCCCGTTTTCGGAGTTGGACTCTCACTTGATGCCGAATCTGCCGGCCCGATACGCCTTCAAATACTGACGGCAGTAGGGATCCTGGCCGGTCAAGGTGGGCACTGCCAGCAGCGTGTTCAGGAGCTCCCGATCGCGCACATCTACGATAAACGCGTCCAGGCCCAGACCTGCCAGCATTGCGGCGAAGGTTCGGTTCATGAGACGCCGCTGGGGCAGGCCAAAAGCGATATTGCTCACGCCACAGACGGTCCGCACCTGGGGGAAGCGCTCTCGGATGTTGCTCAGGGTGGCCAGCGTAACGGCCCCAGCGCGGTAATCCGCCGAGACCGTCATCACGAGGGGATCGATGTAGAGATCCTCCGCCCTCAAGCCAGTGGACAGGGCCTGATCAATCAGGCGTTCTGCGACGGCGACCCTGCCGTCGGGAGTGGGCGGGATGCCCTTCTCGTCCATACACAGGATGACGAGACCGCTATTCTGCTCTACCGCGAGCGGGAGCAGGCGCTCCGCGCGCCCGGGCTCACCGCTAGCCGAGCTAAGAATGGGTCGTGGCCCACGGTAGGCCCGGATGGCCGCCGCAAGAGCCTCCGGATTATTGCTGTCCAGCATCAGAGGGACTGTGACGGTCTCCTGCACCGCCTGTACGAGCCACACGAGGTCGGCCACTTCATCGCGACCCGCCAGCCCGCCGGCATTCACGTCGAGCATCTGCGCCCCGCCGTCGACCTGCTGCAAGGCCAGATCGGCAACAGCCTGGCTGTCGCGAGCCGATATGGCTTGCCCTACGGAAGGTATGGCAGCATTGAGCGATTCGCCGATTATCAGCACGGATAGTCTCCGAGTATTGAACAGGTGGAAGGGCCGGCATGCCGGCCCTTCCACCGATCAGGTCAAGGTGGAGAGAGTCAACGCGGTCTATGCGCGATCAGATCCGCCGCCACCTTCGCCGCCTGCCAGGCATCTTCGGCCCATCCGTCTGCACCGATGCTCTTGGCCCATTCGGCGTTCGTGGGGGCACCGCCCACCATGTAGAAAACCTGATCCCGCAGGCCACACTTCTCCAACTCGGTCAGGACATCACGCTGGTACGCCATTGCGGTGGAGGTATATGCCGAGGTGCCGACGATATCAGCCTGCAGCTCCTTAGCCTTCTCGGCAAAGGTCTCCGCACGGACGTTGATGCCCAGGTCAAAGACCTCAAACCCCGCCGCCTGCATAACGGTAGCGACCAGGTTCTTGCCGATGTCATGCACATCGCCCTGGACGGTGCCCAGGATTACCCGCCCTGTTGCTTCGGCCTTGCTAGCTGTGATCAGCGGCTGGAGCACCGCCAGGGCGCTCTTCATCGCCTCCGCTGAGGCGATCAGGTCAGCCACATAGTACTCTTTCTCCTCAAAGAGGCGCCCGCTCTCCTTCATGGCTTCGGCGGCTACGCGGATCGCCTCTGGGGCAGGGATCTCCGCATGGACGGCCTCCTGGGTGATCTCCCCAGCCTTGTCGATCTCTCCTTCGACAATGGCCTTCTCCAATGCGCACAAGATCTCTTCTTTGGTCATTTTGCTCTCCTTATTCGTGACCTTTGGCTGTGGGCAGGCAGATAGCCGCGACCCTAGACGGTTATCGGAAACGTCCCATACTTCTTGAGCGCACGGACAAAGGCATCGACGTTCTCGATCGGGCAGCCGACCGGAAGGCTCCACATGCCGACCATGAAGGGCCACTCCGGCCCGGCCAGGCCGATAACGCGCTTGACCTCCTCATCAATCTCTCTCGGGCTGTGTACCTGGACCCACTTGCCCCACAGGCTGATGTTCAGCGGTGCGCCAATCTGGTGCGCAAGACGCTTGCCGGCGAGGATATCCTCCTCGTGCAAGGCATCCTCCTGACAGTAGCAATAGTTGTTGAGCCCCATGCCGCGCAGGACGGGCAAGCTCATGCCGTGTGCTTGAGGCTCCCAGTAGCCCCATACCATTCCGGAGAACGCGTCGGCACCGAGGTCAGCCTGGAGCTTCTCATAGTAGGGGATGTAGAACTCTTCGATCTGCCGAGGCGAGATGAGATAGTTGGAGGCGGTAGCATCCGCGAGGAAGGGCTTCAGACCGGCACGGTTGTAAGCCTTGATGGACTCCTTGACCGCCTCCGTCATGATCTCGAGCTGCGCATGGGCGAACTTGGGGTCGTGCTTGAGATCGGCCAGGAACCGATAGATACCGCGCATGTTGGCCGCCCAGGAGAAGGGGCCACAGAGCGAAAGAGTCAGTGGGGCGATACTCCCGACCTTTTCGTTGCAGATGACGCCAGCCTCGATCTGCACCGCCATGCGCCCATCCCGCTCGGGATCGAAGGGTTTCAGCCTGCTCAGGTCGGCCGGCGACTTGATGGGCTCGTCGATGATCTCGGGGAGGCTGTCTTCGGGAAAGTAGACCTCGGCCCCCATGCCATCGGGTCCGACGACATAGCAGTCGTAGATTGGGGCGCAAGCGTCGGCCTCGAAGCGGTCGTTGCAGACCAGCGCGGCAGCGGCCCACTTCTTGGGATCCCAGGCGAACTCTTCATTGAGTTGGTAGCCCAGGTAGTGCGCGCCCCACTCGACGGCGAGGATGATCGAGATCGGCAGGCGATCGGGGACTTGCCCAGTCGCCAAGCCCATGTACCGCTGTAGCGGCGTCATGGGGGTGAGCGCCGCCTTGACATGGATCCTCTCGGCCAGGCATTCAATCTGATACTCAACTGAGAGCACGTCCTTCATGGGTAGGCCTCCTGTTCGTTGAGCTCATCCCTGACAACGGCTGGTGGATCTGACTTGGTCACCAGTAGCATCGACTAGCCTCGGAGATATCCTCTGCGAACACGACACAAAATCGGTCACTCAGTTTGGCATACGCGTACCCTCCACAAACAAGCGGGTAAACGACGGGCAAACCGTCAACTCTAGGTATTCGATGCGCCGGGCCAGGCGCTCGGCGCGTTGGCGCGCCTCCCCAGACGCCAGCATCATACGTGCGCCGGCGCCGGCTGCATTCCCCACGACGCGAATGCGCTCTGGCGGCACCGGAGGCAACAACCCGATGTGGGCGGCATTGGCCGGGGCCAGGTAGGTACCAAAGGCTCCGCCGATGACCACCTCCTCCAATTGGTCTGATACAGCACCCAGGTGCTGCATCAGAATATCGATGCCGGCCCGAATCGCCCCTTTGGCGAGAAGCACCTCTTCGATATCCTTCTGCGTTATGACCACATCACGTCGCCCATCGCACCCTGGGGCCAGCCGAAAGGTCAGTGTGCCGTCCTCTTCCCGACACACGCCCCCGACATCCGGCTTGATGCGACCCCGTCTGCTGATAACGCCGGCACGGTACATCTCGGCCAGGGCATCCAACACGCCCGACCCACAGATGCCGACGGGCGGCATGTCGCCGATCACGCGGCACTGCACTTGGCCCGCAGCGTCGATAGTGAGGTGCTCAATGGCACCCGGCGCAGCACGCATCCCATGACGGATGTGCGCACCCTCAAAGGCAGGGCCTGATGCCGTCGAACAGGAGACGATACGCTCACCGACCTGAAGCGCGATCTCGGTGTTGGTGCCGATATCGAGGCCCAAGCGAGTGCGACCGTCCTCACCAAACCCGGTAGCCAGCAGAAATGCCAGATGATCCGAGCCGACGAACCCGGCAATGGGTGGCGGCAGATAGGCCTCCGCTCCGGGTGCAGCCTGCAAGCCGATTGCCCCAGACGGTACACCCAGCGGGAGACCGGTTGCAGGCACGAACGGACAGACGCCGAGCGGCTCGACCGGCAGATCCAGCAGCAGGTGGTGCATGGCGGTATTGCCGACCAAGCAGACATCGACGATGTGAGCAGTAGTCAGGTCGTGGTCAGCGCACAGGCCCTTGACCACCTCGTTGATCGCTTCGACTACACACCGCTGCTGTCTCTCCGCGTTCATTGGATCGGTCACGACAGCCTCGAGCCGCGACATTACATCCTCACCATACGCAATCTGCGGGTTCATAACCCCTCTGGCTGCCAGGGTGCGCCCTGTTTTCAAGTCAACCAGGTAGCAGGCCAACTTGGTCGTGCCGACATCTACTGCCAACCCGAGCAGACGCGGCTCCTTGCCTGGGTAGGCTGCGATGACCTCGCCTTCCCGCAGAACTACCGTCACCTGCCACCGGCCCTCGCGCAGAGCCTTGCGAAGGGCACGCAGGGCAGGCAGCCCAATCCGGGCGCGTCGACAGACATGCTGCTCGGCCAGCGCTTGCTCGAGGCGGTCCCAGTCGGCCGCCTGATCATCCAGCGAAGGCGGAGGCAGGCCCAGGGTATGGGCGCGGACCGCGGAATCGGCGGCAATCTCTCCGTGCTGCCCCTCGACCTGGATGACCTGCTCTTCCGTCATGGATGAATCCGGAATGAACACCCGTGTATCGCCGGTGATCACCGATCGGCAGGCCAACCGCCAGCCGGCAGCCAACTCGCCGGCTGATAGGTGCCCTAGCTCGACTTCTCTGGGCGGCAGCAACTCGCAGCTGCCAATCCTGACCCGGCACTTTCCGCAGGCGCCTTTGTGCCCGCAGTCCGCACGCAGGCTGATACCCGCCCGCAGCGCCGCTTCGGCGACGGTCAACGGTTCGTCGCATACCAGCCGAATACCGGCCGGCTGGAAGTCGATTGTGTAGGGCATGCTTCGCTCCGCTTGGACCCTGGAAGAGGGATAGGCTATTTCATTATGACATGAGATGTAGTGAGAGTCTGTTGCCTAGACAACAATGCGGGGAGAAAAGGGGCTAGCACTACTGCGCCCGGCTGCTGACGGGGTTGGTTCGGAGCTTCTGGCTAATGAGTCGCCAAGCCAGTTCGACGGCCTGCCCGGCCGTCGGTGCATAGCCATCGGCGCCGATCTCGCGGCTGAACCTGCGCGTGACGGCGCCGCCGCCCACCACGACCAGCACGCGATCGCGCACGCCGTGTTCCTTGAGAGCGTCGATGACCCGCCGCTGTTCAGGAGCCGTGGTGGTCATCAGCGACGACATGGCGAGGATATCGGGCTTGTGAGTATCGACTGCCTGCAAGAACCGCTCAGTGGCGACGTTGACGCCGAGCTCGATCACCCGAAAGCCGCGCGCCGCCAACAGCATGGCCACTATCGTCTGGCCAATGTCGTGCACGTCGCCCTGTACCGTCCCGATCACGACAGTGCCCAGCCTCCCCGGCTGCCCACCCTTGCGCTTGAGCTCCCCGTCGAGAGTCGCCAAGCCACGCTTCATGACATAGGCCGACAGGATCACGTCAGAGATCTCGATATCGCCCGCCAGGAGCATGCGATCGACTTGACGCATGCCGGCAGCGAGCGCATCGAAGGCTTTGAGCGGGTCCACGCCTCTGGCAATGGCTTGCTCCGTCCAGTGCACAACGTCGTCCTCGTCACCCGCAACGACTGCCCGGCTGAGGCCATCGAGAACCTCGATATGTCCCGGGGGGATGATGATCAGGTGGCGGCCCTCCTGCAACAGGTACCCCTGCTTCTTGAACTCATTCAAGTAGGCCGTGATCGTCGAGCGGTTGGCGGCCACCAGTTGCCCAATCTCTTCATGAGTGATATCGAGGCCAATCTTGATGCCTTCCGCCGTGACGATGCCATACTTCTCGGCCAGCTCCATCAAGCCCTGCTTGAGGCGCTGCTGCACATCGAGGAAGCTGAGGCTGCGCACTCGCCCCGTCAACGAGGTCACCCCCTCAGCGAGCTTGCGCATGACAATAGCCGACACGCGAGGATCGGTAGCCAGCAGGTCTTCGAACTCGCTGGGCCGGATCGCGATCACCTCGGTCTCATCAAGCGCTTCGGCAAGCGCATCGTGGTCCTGGCCCAGCAGATACTGAGCAGCTCCGAGGAGCGTACCCGACCCCAGGATGCTGTAGGTGTAGGTCTTGCCCTCGGCCGAGATGGATGAAACCTTGACCGCCCCCCACCTGATGACAAAGATGAGCTCGACCGGGTCACCCTGCCAGTAGAGCATCTGTCCTCTGCGGTATCGCTTGATCCGGCCGGCGCCGTTTTCCTGCAGCAACCCAACCAGGTCTGGCGATGTGGTGGACTTGAACCGTTCGGAATGACGCGGCATCGCCTAACCCCCTCGCTGGCTCTTGCAGGTGCCGTTCCACACGCATCGATCGCATGGGATCACGCACCGCTTGTCCGCGAGATTCTCGCCGACCAGCAGCACAAATGACAGTGACTTGGCGGGGATCATCACGTTGTGCTCAGACAGGCGAACTCCGATCTGCCCTGCCGGCACCCAGGAGAACAATGCGCGCTGTGTGGCCAGCGCCTGGTCACTGCGGGCATCACCCGGCGCCCAGCGCGCCACATTGTGCTCCGCCGAGAGCAGATCCGCCACCTTTCGCGCCAGAGTCGCGACGGAAAGTGTGCCCACCCGATCGAGCAGGTACCCACGGGTATACTGGCGTTCCGCAAACCACTGGCGCGAGCGCCTCTCCAGAGCCTCGCCAATCGTGCAGACTACACCGATCAGGTTTTCAGCCTGCGTGGAGAGGGATGCCGGGAGATCGGGGGGTAGGAAGGGTTCTTCTGCATGGCACTCTTTCCAGGCCCACACGGCAGCCGGCTCGATCAGCGCATGGGCTTCATCGAGCGCATCCTGAGCACGGCGGGCGAATGAGGGCCCTGGCTCTGCACGGTGACGGCTGAATGCGGAGAGCAGCGACAGCAGGTCCGGGACGACGTGGGAACTCGAGAGGCGAAGCATATCCGGCACCGATCCTGTTCGGTCCTACCGTGCGGCAGCGCAAAGCGAGGTCAGCCGCTTGCGCCATCGCGAATGTACAGAGAGCTCTTTCGGCAATCACTCAGCGGGGTGTCAGAGCGTGAACACAGTGTACCATGAGTGCATACCTTGCGCAAGGTGCTGCCAGTGGAATCTCAGATTAGACTTGCATACCCTCGCGGAGCAGGTTGTACTCTGACCGTGGCCCCTACTGGGGCGCATCCTCAGCTCGCTCCTATGGCGCTATGACGTCATCCGGCCGCCTCAGCCGCTCGCGGAGGACTCCCTCGCCCGCGCCGACAAGGAGTCCGCGAGCGTATAGCGGCCGGCCCTCGCCCGGTGCCATGTTGAGCGAGCTCGGGCACCACGGGGTCTTTGCACCGGCAACCGCGGCCCCTACTGGGGTGCATCCTCAGCTCGCTCCTATGGCGCCATGACGTCATCCGGCTGCCTCAGCCGCTCGCGGAGGACTCCCTCGCCCGCGCCGACAAGGAGTCCGCGAGCGCCGTCGAGCGCGGGAGTTCGGTGTGGCGCGCCAAGCCCTCTCCGCTCTCTATTTGTGGTATAATATCCACCACTAATGAGAAGACGGAAGAGGAGCGATGGCCCAGAACCACCTGACCCCAGACCGGCCCGCGCTGGATCTGAAACTGCAGACGCTGCCCACCAAACCGGGCGTCTATATCATGAAGGACGTCACGGGCAAGATCATCTATGTCGGCAAGGCCATCAACCTGCGCAACCGCGTGCGCTCCTACTTCCATACTCCCCACTCGCAACCGCCCAAGGTGCAGCGCCTGGTCGCCGAGATCAATGATCTGGAGTTCATTATCACCGGCTCCGAGCTGGAGGCGCTGGTCCTCGAGTGCAACCTGATCAAGAAACACCGGCCGCGCTACAACGTCCGCCTCAAGGACGACAAGCGTTACCCCTACATCAAGATCAGCATGCAGGATGACTATCCACGCCTGACGGTCGTCCGGCGGATGCTGCGCGACGGCGCGCGCTATTTCGGCCCCTTTACCAACTCGAAAGCGGTGCGCACGACCATGGAACTGGTGCGCCACATCTTTCCTTACATCACTTGCAAGCGCGAGATTACCGGGAAGGACAAGCGCCCCTGCCTCTATTACCACATCGGCCGCTGCCCGGGCCCCGGCATCGGCGCTATCTCTAAAGAGGACTATCGCGAGATGATGCAGCAGATCGCCCTCTTTTTGGAGGGGCGGCAGGGGCAGATCCTGGAAGGGCTGCGGCGGCGCATGCTCGCCGCCGCCGAGGCGTTGGACTTTGAGCAGGCCGCCACCCTGCGCGACCAGGTGGCGGCTGTGGAGGCGGTCATCGAACGGCAGCGCGTCGTCTCCACCAGCCTGGCGGATCAGGACGTGATTGCTTTTGCCCGCGACAACGGCCAGGCTTGCGTGCAGGTCTTTTTGGTGCGCGACGGCAAGCTGGTCGGGCGCGACTATTATGTGCTCACCGGCACCCACGATGAGGACGAAAGCGCGATCGTGGGCTCGTTCATCAAACAGTTCTACGACGAGGCGGCCTACGTGCCCCCCGAAATACTGACCCAGAGCCAGATCGATGAGTGGCTGGTGATCGAGGAGTGGTTGCGTAACAAGCGCGGCACCAAGGTGGCCGTGCGCGTGCCGCGGCGGGGCGCCAAGCACGAGTTGGTGCAGATGGCCTCGGAGAACGCCGCCGAGACCCTGCGCAATCTGCGCGCCCAGTGGGAGCACGAGGAGACGCGCCACACCGAAGCGCTGGCCGGCCTGCAGCAGGCCTTGGGCCTGCCCGAGCCGCCGGCGCGCATCGAGTGCTACGACATCTCGAACGTCCAGGGCGTCTCGGCGACGGGCAGCATGGTTGTTTTCGCCAAGGGGATGCCGCGCAAGAACGACTACCGGCACTTTCGCATCAAGTCGGTGCCTGGGGCCAATGATTATGCCATGATGCGCGAGGTCCTGCAGCGCCGCTTTCGTCACGCCCGCGCGGCGAGCGAAGAGGGTGAGCGGCGCAGCGGCTGGGCCGTGCTGCCGGACCTGCTCATCGTCGACGGGGGCCTGGGCCAGCTCAATGTGGCCCGTGAGGTCCTCGCCGAGGCGGGGCTGGACGGTATTCCCGTCGCCGGCCTGGCCAAACAGGAGGAGGAGCTCTACCTCCCCGGCCGCGAGGAGCCGCTACGCCTGCCGCGGGATGCCGAGGCGCTGTTTCTGCTGCAACGCATCCGCGATGAGGCGCACCGCTTTGCCGTGCGCCTGCATCACAAAGTGCACGAGGGCAAGAGCCTGGCCTCACAGCTCGAGGAAATCCCCGGCATCGGGCCCAAACGGCGCAAGGAACTCTTGAAAAAGTTCGGCTCGCTGGAGGCCATCCGCCAGGCCTCAGTCGACGAGCTGGCGGCCACGCCGGGGATGACCCGCGACGCGGCGGAAAAGCTGCAAGCGGCGCTGTAGAGCGTCAGACGTAATCGGTACTGCGTGCTGCGCAGGATCGCCTCTTGTGGCGAGCCTTGCTTGAGGCGAGGTTACGCAGTGCGCAGTACGTTTCACATCCACCTCTCCAGCCACGCCACAACCTCCGCCCGCATGGCCGCCGTCTCCATATGCCCGCAGCGATAGCGCAGCAGCTTCCAGGCATCCGCCGCGCCCTCCTGGGCATAGACGCGACGCAGTTCGGCGTCGATGCGGTCCAGGCCGGCGGGCGGGGTAAGCCGGTCGTATTCGCCGGCCAGGCTGAGGTGCGGCCGCGGCGCGATCAGGGCGTTGATTTCGGCCGTGCAAAAGTGCTTCAGCAGGCCCGGGACATAGTAGTAGATGCCGTGGCCGTCGAGGCCACGGGTGTCGATCAGCGCCTGGTAATCGGTCAGGCAGCAGATGTCGATACACACCTTCACCCGCGGGTCCAGCGCCGCCACCCACCAGGCCATGGTGCTGCCCATGGAGATGCCCAGCGTCCCAAGCCGCTCGCCGTCTACATCCGGGCGGGTCAGCAAATAGTCCACGGCGCGCAGGCTGTCGTAGACCATCATGCCCCACATCACCTGGCCCTGCCAGAGCATCTCTTTGAACGTCTCGGCCTCCGTCCGCCCGCTACGCTCGCCAAAGGCCCAGGTGTCGACGCACAGCGCAGCGTACCCGCGCCGGGTCAGTTCCTCAGCGTACGGCGGCTTTTGTAGCGCGCCGCGGCCATGCACCAGCTCGTCCTTGCCCAGCCCATAGTCGCCGCCGTGGGCGTGGTTGTAAAGGATCGTGGGCCAGGGGCCGGCCGGCGCCGCAGGCCGGGCCAAGTAGGCCGGGACCGGCTCGATCCCGTTGAGGTCCAGCACGAGCTTTTCCAGCACGTACCCCTCTCGCTGCTCCTCCGCCACCTTGCGCGCCGCAATGGGGCGCGAGCGATCCGGAAGATCCCCCAATAGGCCATAGAGCTGCTCACGACGCCGAACGCGGTCTGCATCCATATCAGTTCGCTCCCTTCCCCTGGCTCTACCTCTGATGAGGTGCTCGTCGCCGGCCGCAGCGGCTGCGGCCCTTCCACCATTATAGATGCTTGGGGCTCGGGCGGCTAATGCGGTTCGGCAAAGGGAGCCCGCTCCGTATGGGTGTGACTGTAGCAGGGCATGCGGAGGGGGCCGAAAGACCCTTGTCGCCATGCCGGAGACGCATGTACACTAGAGAGAGACGAATAGGAGCGGCGGCGATGAGAAGGCTGGACTATGCCGTGGAGGCGGCACAGACCTTTGTGCTGCACTTTCACCGCGAGGGCTTTGACCGGGGCATGGTTGCCACCTTTGGCAACTCGTTCCGCATCGTGCAGGGGCTGACGCCCAGCGAGTCGGCGTTGCGATCTGCCCTGGAGAGCATTGCCTGCTCTCCGGGCGATGAGCGCACGCGCCTCTACGACTCGATTGAGGACGTGATCACCGAGCTGTGGCGCTACGGGCTGCGCACCCGTCCGTGGCTGCTGATCATCTTGACCGACGGCCAGGACAATGTGAGCAGCAAGTACCGCCGCAACCCGCTGGGCATCGGCCGCTACATCGCCCAGCGTTATAACGATGACCCATCCAACTTTGTCTTCCTCATCGCTGTCGATGGCGATGGTCGGGTCGACCGTCGCGCCCTGGCCAGAGTCAGCGACAAGGGCAGTTTTCCGGCGGTGGCCGTCAGCAGTTTTGCCCTACTGGAGACCGTGCTCCTGGAGATCGCCCTGGATATGTCGGCGCGGCTGGCCGGCGAGCCGCTGGACTGTGCCTGCATGTCCTGGCGGGAGGTGGCGCGCTTGCGCGACGACACCGAGGCGCCCACCGACTATGCCTTCCTCATCGACTGCTCCGGCTCCATGATTGAGCCTGCTTGAGGAGAAGCAGAGACCCCATGCAAACGCATAACGCCTTCTATGCCATACCCAAAGAGCGCCTGGCCAACCTGCTGCACCATCCCTCCACTATCGACGGGAATGGTGACCTGCGCATCCGCTACGCCCAGGGCCCCCGTCGCGGCGAGATCGTCCTCTCGGACTATCTCATGCCTGACCTTCTCGGGCCCCGCGCCCGCCAGATGCAGCCCTACGTGCTCATCGGCACGCGGGTGCAGGTCTGTGCGCCCAGCCGCCTCGATGTGATCATCATCCGCGCATTGCTGGAGCGCGTAGCCCGCCACCTCGCCATCTAGCCAGTTTTGGGGGTTTTCGGAGGGTCTGCCGGAGCTGGGGCTGCCTACGGCGGCCCCAACTCCGGCAGACCCTCCGAAAACCCGTCCCGGGCCAAGGCCGGGTGCGTGCGCAGCGTGAGCCGGCGGCTGCCGGCCCGGCTGTGCTCAATACGGCTGCAATCCTCCGCCGCTCTGGGCTCTCTGGGTCTGCGCTGCCGTCGCTCGTCAGGGGGTCTTCGAAGCGGCGCCGGCGCGCTCCAGTTCCTCGATCATGGCGTGATAGCGCTCGTGCTCGCCCTCGCCCATTTCCTCGCGCTCTACCCGTTCGCACGCCGCCAACAGCTCTTGCTGGTCCTCCGGCGTCAGGGCCTCGTCGGACAGGCGAAAGAGGACGCGGTCCTCTTTGAGTATGTGCTGGCGCAGCAGATTGACGTAGCTGCGCACCGCTTCGACCAGCAAGTCCGGGTCGGTTAGCGTGCCCTGGGCGTACTTTTCCCCCTCCTGGCGCATGATGCGGATGTAGGCGCGGCCCTGCTCGTGCTCCGCCAGCATCTGGCCGATGGGCCCGCCCGCGCGGGGGATGCCGCGCCGCTCCAGGGCCGGGAAGAGGTGCTGCTCCTCTTTGTTGTGATGGCAGCGATCGGCAAAGTTGCTGAAAAAGGCGGCCGCGTCCACAAAGAGGTTTGGCGCGGCGGGCTCTCCGCGTTCGACGTCCGCCGCCGCACGATCGACGATACTCAGCATGCGCTCAATGCCCCGGTGCTCAGCAGACAGCACCTCGCTGATTCGTGTTGCCGCCATGGTTCCCCTCCTCTGCTCGGGGCCGGAGCCCCACATGTCCGGTCACAGGATCACCCTTCTGCTTATAGCTTAGCACAACCTGCGCCAACCGGCTGCGACTTTTATCACACTCTCGATGACTCGCCTGGCATGGCTTCATTCTGCCGTTCAGAGGCTTGTCGTTGCTTCGCTGTTCATGACGTTCGACCCGCAGGCCCGGAGCTGAAAGTGACCAGGCTCATGAGGGGCGTGCTGGGTGACGCTCCGGGCCAGGAAAGTCATTATCTGGAACAGGGTCCGGGGAACCTGGGATACTCGCCATGACACTCCGGCCACGCGCACCGGACTCGGCTTCTTGACAGTTTCTCTCGTACTGTGTAGCATGTGATACGAAACTCGGGCCCGTGCACATGCGGGGATGCCTGGGATAACCTGCGGGTCGCTATTCATCATCGTTTGACGAAAGGAAAAAGTGCCGGCATGGAACTGCCAACATCGGTGAAGAAACGGGATATCTTTACATCCCGGCTGGGCGTCATCGCCGCCACGCTGGGATCAGCCGTCGGGCTGGGGAACATTTGGAAGTTTCCCTACCTGACGGGCAAGAACGGCGGCGCGGCCTTTATTCTCATCTACCTTATCTGCACCCTATTGGTCGGCCTCCCGGTCATGATCTCCGAGTTGGTCATCGGGCGGCGAGCGCGGGCCAACGCGATCACCACTCTACAAAAGCTGGCCCCCAAGCACCCCTGGTGGCTGATCGGCGCCGCGGGAGCGCTCTCGGCTTTCCTCATCCTGGCCTTCTACACCGAAGTCGCCGGTTGGGTGATTGCCTACATCGTCATGGGTGCCGCCGGCTCTGTGGCTTCCACCAACCCGGAAGTCACCTCAGCGGCTTTTGGCGGCCTTGCCACCAACCCGCTGCTCTCGCTTCTGCTCCAGTGGTTCGTGCTGGCCTATGTGAGCGTCATCATCATCGCCGGCGTGTCCAAGGGCATTGAGAATGTCACCAAGCGGCTCATGCCCGTGCTCTTTGCCCTCCTCGTCATCATCTGCATCCGCAGCGTCACGCTGCCGGGCGGCATGGAGGGCATCAGCTTTCTCTTCAAGCCCGATTTCTCGGCGGTGACCTGGGGGACGGCTCTGGCGGCCATGGGGCTATCGTTCTTCAAGCTCTCTGTGGGCATGGGCACGATGATCACCTACGGCAGCTACTTCCGGGACGACCAAGACATCCCCGGCACGGCCCTCCGTGTCATGCTGTCGGACCTGTGCGTCTCGGTCCTGGCGGGGCTCGCCATCTTCCCGGCCGTCTTTGCCTTCGGCTTTGAGCCCGAGGCCGGCCCGCCGTTGCTCTTCCACACCATCCCGGCCGTCTTTAACTCGATGCCGCTGGGCAACGTCTTTATGGTGCTCTTTTTCATCCTGACCGCTATTGCGGCAACAGGGGCCATGCTCTCGCTCTTTGAGGTCCCGGTCGCCTATCTGGCGGAGCGGATGAATTGGTCGCGCACCAAGGCGACGTTGGTCACCTTTGTGGCGCTGGCTCTCGTCGGCTCTACGGCTGCATTGTCCAGCAGCACGCTGGCCAATGTCCAGCCTTTCGGCAAGACCTTCTTTGACCTGTACGACTTTTTGACGTCGAACATACTCCTGCCCGTCGGCGGGCTCTTTATCTGCGTCTTTGTCGGCTGGTTCTGGGGCGGCACCCAGGTACGGGATGCGCTCTCGAACAGTGGTGCCCTCAAGAACGAGCGGATAATCAGCCTCTTCCTGGGGGTGGTCAAGTTCGTGAGCCCCATCCTCGTCCTCGTCGTGCTCCTCAGCGGCCTTGGGCTGCTATAGGTGTTCGGCATCCGGTAGCCATCCAGGGGTAATTTCGAAGGGCAGCGACGCCGCTGCCCTTCGAAAAAGCCCTCGACTCAGGTACCGCTGGCTTTCTCCAGTTCCTCCATCAGCGCTTGGAAGGGCTCGCGCCCGTCCTGCCTGGCCAGCACCTCCTGCCCCACCTGGGCACAGGCCTGCATCAGGCCCCCATACTCCTCGGGGCCGAGCAAGTCGCCGGCCATGCGCAACAGCGCCCGGTCCTCGGGGAGAATATGCCGGCGCATCAGGGCGACGTATCCACGCGCAACGTCTGCGAGGGGCCGCGCATCTTGCAGGGCGCCGCTGGCATACTTGAGCCCCTCATCGTGCAGAGTGCGGACCAAGTCCTCTGCCAGGCGGCGCTGTTTGCGCATCGTCCCAATCGGGCCACCCTCCACGCCCACACCATGCTCCTGTAGTTTGGGAAAGAGGTACTGCTCCTCCCGCTCCCGGTGGCAGCCGTTGGTGACGGCATCCAAATAGTTGGCGGCCGCCACAAACAGCATGGGGTTGACGTCCTCGCCCCGCTCCAGCCGCGCTGCTGCGTTCTCGAGGACATCCAGCACCTCGCCGATGCGCTCATATTCCGTGAACAGGGTACTGTCGACCTCTGCTCTCTCCATACCATTCCTCCCGTGAGTGCTCCGCTTCCCCTGCCAGCACAGTCTGGGCCAAGGTCGCAAGCGGCAGAGGGCTCTTGCCAGAAAGCCGGATAGTGCTAGAATGACACATAACCTGGACTATCGACAGAGATTCTACATCTTGCGAGCCATACCGGCGGGGAGGTCACGGCGATGCCACTGTCACTGGGGAAACTGATCCTGGAGATGGGAGGGTGTGGAGAGCTCTTCGCGCTCAGTGCGGCGAGTGCGCCTGAGTGCACCTGCAGCGTCAGCGTACCGCGATTCGAGGTCGATGGCGCCGTTCGCGGCGGCTTTGCCTACACAGGCGAGTGGGAGCGACGTCCGCTGGTGCGAGGCGGGCAGGAGACAACCCTGCACTATGTCGCAGAAGGAAGCCCTGCGCTACACCTGACGGTGACAGTGCGCAGCTACCCCGACTCACCCGTTATCCGCCTCCGCCAAACGCTGACCGCCGGGCGCCCTGCCCGCCTGACCAAGACCTCAGGCGCAGACCGCATCGCCTACCTGACCCTGCGGGGCAAGCCGGCGCAGACGCTCACTGAGGTCCAACTCAGCCACTTTGATCCGGTCGCCCACTCGTACCTGCCCCTGGAGGTCACCTACCGGCCCGAGGAGCAGTACGAGGGCCAGCGCCTGGTGGGGCCCATCGCCATCCTGCACGATGAGGCGCACTCGCTGCTCGTAGCCTACGAGCATGGCGCCGACCATCCCCAATCCTTCCTGGCCTATACCCTGCTCCCGGACGGGGGGCTCGAGCTGGCTGCGCGCCAGGGCAACTATTACGGCGGGCAGGCCATCGGCCCGCAAGCGCCCTTTACCTCGGTCTGGTTCGAGTTGGCCCTCGTCCCGCTGCCCCTGGAGGGCCTGCTGCGCTGCTATCGCCGCTTTGTGCTGGAAGAGATGAGCGAGAACCGGGAGACTCGCCGGCCCTACCTCTTTTACAACACCTGGAACTATCAGGAACGGCGCCGCTACTTTCATGGCCAGCCGTATCTGGAGTCGATGACACAGGAGCGCATGTTGGCCGAGATCGACGTGGCCCATGAGCTGGGCATTGACGTGTTTGTCATCGACACCGGCTGGTACGTCAAGACGGGCGATTGGCAGGTCAATACGGAGCGCTTCCCCGATGGGCTGCGCGAGGTTCGCCGCCGCCTGGAAGCCTACGGCATGAAGCTCGGCCTCTGGTTCAACCCCACGGTGGCCGCCCGCACCTCAGCCATCTACCGCGAGCATCCCGAGTACGCGATAACCCGCGAGGGCCGGCCCCCGCAGTGGCGCCCCATCTGGGAGACGGAGGAGAGCACGGGGATGTGCCTCGCCTCGGGCTATGCCGATCACTTTATCGAGACCCTGGTGCGCCTCTACGATGAACTGGGCGTCCGCTACTTCAAGTGGGACGGCGTCGGCCAATACGGCTGCGACTCGCCCCTGCACAACCACGGCACGGCAGAGAACTCGCCGGAGGAGCGCGCCGCCTGCTACGCCTACGAGATGGGCCGGCAGATGATCCGCATCGCGGAGGAGGTCGGCAAGCGCTGCCCGGGCAGCATCGTCGATTTCGACATCACCGAGGGCGAGCGGTTCGTGGGCCTGGGCTTTTTGGCAGCCGGCAAGCTCTACCTGGTCAACAACGGACCCTACTTTAGCAGCCTGGACATCCCCTCCAGTGTGCGCATCGACCCGGATACCATCAACGTCTTCTTTTACCCGGGGCCGGTCCGGCCGCGCATCTGCCGTACCGGCGCGCGCTACGACCGTTACATGCCCTCCGTGCTCTTTCTCACCCACTACCTGCCCGACCCACCCGAGCTCTCGCAGCTCAACAGCCTGGGCGCACTCATGCTCGGCGGCAACGGCATATGGGGGGATCTGCCGGCCCTGTCTCAAGATGACATCCGCCTGCTGGCCGGCCACTTGCAGCGCTACAAGCAAGTCGCCACGGCGGCAGTTCGCGCCTATCCGCGCGTCATCGGCTTCCCCGGCGCCAGCCCCGAGATCCACGAGAAACTCGATCCGGCAAGCGCTACCGGACTGGTCGCATTCTTTACCGTAGCCCCCGGCGAGTTCATCCATGTGACCCATCCCATCGACGCCGGCAAGCTGCAGGGGGTAGAGGGCGCGGATGCCTGGGAACTTTTGCCCAACGGCCGGCTCAAGCTGACCGTGAACCTGGAGCCGAACGGCGCCCGGCCGGTGTATGTGTGGGGAGTGGACGGTGGACAGTGCTGTTGATGACGTACGTGTCGGACCGTAGTGGTCAGGCTGGGTTGCGCGGCACGATGCCGCGGCTACACACGACGTCATTTCCCTGGCACAGGGTTCCGCGAACCCCGGGGTACTCAGTAGACAGTAGACAGTGGTCAGTGCACGCTTAGCCTGGTCACTGTCTACTGCCTACCGTCTACTATCTACTGCCCCAACTCACCAAAGCGGGCCATGATAGCCAACGCCGGGTCCACCGGCACCTTGGCCCGTTGCACGTCCTTGGGGATGACGATGGTCGGCGTCGGCCGGATCGTCTTGCCCTCGAACTGGGGCAGCCACGGCTTTTCGGCCTCCAGCATGTCGGCTGCCATGTCGCGGATCTCTTTCAGGGTGAGCACGGCCGAGGTCAGCGGGTCCAGCGCGCAGGCGTGCACGATCTGCTCCGGGTCGCCGCTGATGGCCGCCTCGACCGTCAACCTCTGCACGTTGATGTTCAGCAGGTTGAGGGCCGCGCACTGGGGCGGCAGGTCGCCGACAACCGTCTTGTGCAGGCCCAACCGGTCTACGTAGATGGGACCTTCCGCACAGCAATCCGCCGGCAGGTTGGTGATCATGCCGTCGTTCCGTACGTTGCCGTTCAGCTTGAACGGCCGCCCCATCTCCAGCGCCTCGATGATGTAAGAGCCGTATTCAATACTGCGCGACGGCAGATCGAGGGGCTCATCCTCCAGCAGCATCCGGTCCGTGTACTTTTGCGCCACATGCTCACAGAACTTGTAATACGCTCCGGATTCGCCGCCGAACGCCGGCTCGTCGCAGTAGAGGTCGAGCGCCTTCTTGTCCTTACGGAAGTAGGGCAGGTACTCGGAGAGATGGCCTGTGGATTCGGTCATAAAGTAGCCAAAGTGCCGCAGCGCCTCGCCGCGCACCTTTTCGTTCACATAGTACTCGGGCTGCTCAAAGCGCTCGCGCAGCGTGGGGTACAGGTCCCTCCCCTTGTGCTCCAGCTTGAGGAACCAACCCATGTGGTTGATGCCGGCGCACAGAAAGTCGATCTCGTCCTTGGGCACCCCCACATAGCCGGAGATGAGGTCCATCGTCGTCTGCACGCCGTGGCAGAGGCCAACGAACTGCACCTTGGTCGTGCCCAGCGCCCAGCAGACCATGGCCATGGGGTTCACATAGTTCAGCAGGAGCGCATTGGGGCAGAGTTCCTCCATGTCGCGCGCCATGTCGAGGGCCACCGGGATGCTGCGCAACGCGCGAAAGATCCCGCCCGGGCCGAGGGTGTCGCCGATGCACTGGTCCACGCCGTGCTTGAAGGGGATGGTATAGTCGTACTCGAACCCCTTGAGCCCCCCTACTTGGAAGGTGGCAATGACATAGTCGGCGTCTTTGAGGGCCTCCCGCCGGTCGGTCGTGACCCAAACCTTGGCCGGCAGGTTGTTGTGCCGGATGACCGCATTGGCGAACGCCTCCACCTGCGGCGTGCGGTTCCTGCTCGGCGCCATGAGCGCGAACTCGGTACCCTCCAGCCCCGGCGTGGCCATGATGTCCAGCATCAGGGTCTTGCAGAAGACGATCGAACCGGCGCCGATGATCGCTACCTTGGGCATTGCGAACCTCCTTCGTTAAAGAACACGTACAACCCATCCTTGCCCGGCGCGACGATATCCGGCAGGCCGTTGCCGGTGAGGTCGGCCACGGCAAAGTGAATGCCGCAGCCCTTTCCTACGCGCGCAGGGCCGTAGGAGATGATCTGCTTGCTGAAGGACTCGCCGTTCCATTTAAAGTAGTAGAGCCCCACATCGTCATAGGCGCCCGGATCGTTGCCGCAGTGCGCCCGGTAGCGCTTGCCGGTGACCAGCTCGCAGGCGCCGTCGCCGTCCAGATCGACCCACTGCAGGTCGTGGTACTGCGAGTTGTAGGGGTCAATGGGGTGGCATATCCACTGCCGCTCTCCCCGGTCGTCGATGCGCTGCTCCCACCAGTCGAGCCCGTAGCGGTGCCCACCGCCGACGATCAGGTCGTTCAATCCGTCGCCGTTGACGTCAACGACGAGTATCGGTATGCCGGCCGGCCCAAAGTCAAAGCCGGGATGGAACTGCCACTCCCCATTGAGGGGATCCGCGGGTGCCTCGAGCCAACCGTCGGCCAGGACAAAGTCGCCCCGGCCGTTGCCGGTGATGTCGCCAAAGCCCAGGCCGTGGCCCTGCTTGCCCGGCCAGAGGGTGTGCGCGGTAAAGCGGCCCGTGCCCCGGCCTTGCGCATCACAGACCAGCTTGTAGGCCACCAGGGGCCCGCCCGGCGTGTTCGGGACGATCTCCAACTGCCCGTCGCCGTCGACATCCCAGGCGCGCGTGGTCTCCACATTGCCACAGCGGGCGATGACGTGCTCGGGCCACTCCCGGTCGGGGTCGCGCGGATTCTCCCGCCAGCGCACGGTATCGCCCCACCAGCCGCCGGTCACAAAGTCGAGGTAACCGTCGCCGTTGATGTCCAGAGGAATGGTAGAGAAATCGTCAAAGTACTCGTCGACGGCGAGGACCTGGCCGATGCGGTGGCGCCGGCGGAAATCCGGTCCCTCGTACCAGTAGGCGCCCGAGACGATGTCCGGGATGCCGTCGTTGTTGACGTCGAACACACCTGCCGACTCGTATCGCTCGTCGGCGATGAGAACAGAGCGCCATTTCAGTGGCATGGGGCAATTTCCTCCATGAATACGGGCTGCCTACGACGTACTGCGTAATGCGTAACCTCGCTTTGCGACAGGCTTGCCGCAAGAGGCAACCTTACGCAGTACATTACGCAGTAGGCTCAGGCACCCTTCCACAATCGTATATACTCCCGGGCCACCCTGAGGTCCTCCAAAGCCTCGGCGGCCTCGCACGGGGGTTTGGCCTCGCCGCGGATGGCGCGGACAAAGTTGTGCGCTTGCCGGCGCATGGCCCCCACCCAAGGCAACTGGGGGATGACCGTCGTGGGCGTGGCACCATTGCCCGGGTCCCGCAGGACCTCTACCTGGCCGGGCCGGTTCGCCGCCAGGGGCGCCGGCAGGCTGAGCTTGACGTAGCCGTGCTCGAAAGCGACCAGCGCCGTCTCCTGCCAGTCCAGCGTCGTTTCGTAGGGCGCCATCTCCAGGGTAGCCGTCACGCCGCTCTCGCTCTCGGCCACGAGCAACACGCCGGCGCGGTCGGCGAACACGGGGCGATACGGCTCGTCCAGGAGGTAGCGCATCAGGTTGACCTGGTGGATGTAATAGTTGACAAAGCTGACATACTGCCGGTACGCCTCGGCATCCAGATCGCCGGCCGGCGGGTCGGCGGGCAGGTCGGGGTACGGCTCGTCGGTGCGCACCAGATCGTCAAAACCGGCGGCGATCCAGTCGCCGGGGGGCATGACTAGGCGCACATAGCGCATGCGGCCCACTTGGCCGCTCTCCTTGAGCCGCCGGATCTCCTGCCGGGCGTACATCGTCGCCGGGTCGCTGCGCTTGTGATAGCCCAGCATATGCCAGGAGCCGCCGGCCTTCAGGGCCTGGAGCAGCTTTTCCCCGACCTCGACCGAGCCCGCCAGCGGCTTTTCCGTGAGCAGCGGCAGGCCCGCCCGGTAGAGCGCGGGCAGCACCTGCCCATGGCGAGTAAAAGGCTGCGCGGCCACCAGACCGTCCAGTTCCTCGTGGGCCAGCATGTCCTCAGCGTCTGCGTAGACACGAGGCACGCCGTACTTTTGGGCCACTCGCTGCGCCAGCTCGGGGCGCAGCTCGGCGATGGCCACGACCTCACAATCGGG
>DAOUGZ010000123.1:0-2230 GCA_034428955.1 Anaerolineae bacterium
GCTTGAGCGGTGGGTGAGGACGGTCTGGGGAAAGGGAATGGAGGGAACCAAGGAAACGGAAGGCTCCCTGGTTCCCTCGGTTCCCCGAAACCCGTCAGTTCCCTCAGCCGCTTCTCTTCATCTACCCGATTGGCTGCGCGAGGCGGTGCTCGTCTCCCTCGCCGCGCAGATTGCCACGACGCCCATCACCCTGGGCACGTTCGGGCGGCTCTCCCTCGTCGCGCCGCTGGCCAATTTGCTCATCCTGCCCGTGCAGGCCGCGGTCATGGAGCTGGGCGCCCTGGCCACCCTCCTGGGCCTGGTCTGGCGGCCCGCCGGGCAGCTCCTGGCCTGGTTAGCGTGGCCCTTTATCCGCTACACCATCGTCGCCGTCGAGGCCCTGGGCCGCCTGCGCTGGGCGGCCGTCGACTTCTCGCTGGCCGGCCCCCTGCCCTGGCTGCTTTACGCCCTCGGCGGCCTGCTCATCTGGGCGCGGCAGAGCCCCGAGCGCTGGCGAGCTTTCCTGCAGCGCCTGCCCGCGCGCACCCTCATCGCCGGCCTGGCCGCCGCCTGCGCCCTGGTCTGGTTCGGCGGCATCGCCCGCCTGCCCGACGACAAACTGCACGTCACCTTTCTCGACGTCGGCCAGGGCGACGCCATCCTCGTCCAGACCCCCGGCGGCCAGCGCCTGCTCATCGATGGCGGGCCGGACCCCACCCGCCTGCAGGCCGCCCTCGGCCGCAGGCTCCCGCCCTGGGAGCGCCGCCTCGACCTCGTCGCCCTCACCCATCCCGACGAAGACCACATCGCCGGCCTCATCGACATCCTGCGCCGCTACCGTGTGGGGCTCATCCTCGACACCCGCCTGCCCCGCGACACGCCCAGCGGCCAGGCCTGGGAGGCGCTGACGTTTGACGCTTCACGTTTGACGTACCCCAATCGGGGAACCATCTACGACCTCGGCTACGGCGTTCGCCTCCAGGCCCTCCACCCCGGCGAGGCCCTGCTGGAGGGCACCGATGCTGCCGACAATGACAACAGCCTCGTCCTGCGCCTGAGCTGGGGCCGGGCGTCATTCCTCTTTGCGGGCGACCTGGAGACGGCGGGCGAGGCCTACCTCCTGGCTCAGCCGGACCTGCCGCTGGATTCGACGGTGCTCAAAGTCGCCCACCACGGCGCGGGCAGCGCGACGAGCTTGCGCTTTCTGGAGGCGGTGACGCCGCAGTTGGCGGTCATCTCAGTGGGCGCGGGGAACCGGTTTGGCCATCCCAGCCCGGAGGTGCTGGCGCGGCTGGAGGCGGTAGAGGCACAGGTGTGGCGCACGGACGAGTGGGGGGATGTGGAGATCGTCACCGATGGGGAGCAGTTGTGGGTGCGGACGGGGCGGAGGGGCGAGGGCAGCGCCCGGCCGTAGCCTGCCATCGGCATAGTTTAGAGTGCCTAACAGAACCCTTGCTGGAGGGAGTTCCAGCAGATCAAGGTACAACCGAGATGCAGGAAGGCTTGGATATCATCCCGTCGCTCGTAACGAAAGGGATGCCGCTGCGCCGCACATACACAATGCCGGCCAACACCGCCCGGTTCGCTACGCGGGGTCGCCCGCCTTTGGGCTTGGGCGGCCCTGCGAGCAAAAGTTGCTCAGTCACGTCCCACAATCTATCGGGCACCAGGGGCTATGCCACAGCCCCAGTATGCCCTGTTATATCCGGCTCTGTTACGCTCCCCCAGATTCATTGCGGCCCCGCCTCGCCCCTACGACTGGCCTTCTGTTCTATATGGGGGCACACACGCAACCTACCTGTCCGACACCTGGACGTGCCCCCAACAGTTCGCGCCGCCGGTGCAGTACTTGTTGGGCCAAGGGTCGTAGCAGGCCAGCTCGAAGCGGTCATCCGCATTCGGCGGGCAATCCTCCGCGCTCTGGTAGCGCATGACGCACGTCTTGTCGCCGGCGTCGGTCGGGTCGTGGTGCTCGAGCCCCAGGCCGTGGCCTGCCTCATGGCTGATCACGCGCGCCAGTTGCTTCATGTAAGCTTCGCTCGACTGATCCATGTGCTCAGTGATGTAGCGGGCAACCTCACGCTCCACGTCTTCGTCGCCGGCCGATTTGAACTCGGGCAGGGCCCGCGTGTGAGATGCGACACCGTAGTAGAGGGCTTGCCAGATGTTGTCCGCAAAGATCACGATGCGAAAGGCATCCTGCGGCGATTGCAGGTCGCGGCCGGTGCCATAGTTGGGGTAGGTGATCCCC
>DAOUGZ010000124.1:0-18643 GCA_034428955.1 Anaerolineae bacterium
GGTGGAATAGGCCAACGGGTTGAGATTAGCCATGGATCACCTCCTGAGCCAGCAATGGCTGATGCGAGGCCGGTAGTGCCCTCTTGCGGTCTGCCGCTCGGCACGCCGCCCGCCCCAGGCTGCCGCGTCTTTGGGTGAGGGTGGGCATTGCCCTGCCAAGCAAGACTATGACACGTTTCCGCTCCGCTGTCAACGAAGGCACCGACACCTTTTTTGCTCCGCTTGAATCTGAGGCCAAGACGCGATATAATAAGCGTGATGATATGTGTATCGGCCATCCGAGGGAGGGATGTACCCGTCCCATGGGCAGGCTAACCAGGGGTCAACTCGAAGCTGCTATCAGCAAGGCGATCGTCCAGTTCGAAGTCGAACAGATGGGCCGGGGTCCCAGCGATGTACGGACCTATGTGATTGGTGATGCTATCTTTGTCCGCTTGAAGGGCCTTCTTACGCCCGCTGAGCGCCAGCTCGCCCAGAGCGAAGAAGGTCGCATCCTCATCCGGGATCATCGGCGCCAACTCGTCCAGGCCTCACGCTCCACTCTGGAGCGAGCAGTCGAAGAGATCACCGGCAGCCACGTAGTAAGCCTCTTCACTGATGTCAGCACCGAGACAGGTGAGCGCATCATCGTCCTAATCATGGCTGATGATGCGAGTAAATGGCCCACTTGACGAGATTACGTCCTTCTGATATCATCCCTGAGAAGTGTATCAGATTCCCGGCAGACGGGGTAGGCAGTAACCTGTAGCGCCAGTGCGCCGCCAACGACCATCCTTCAGATGGTGTGGCCCAGCACTGTAGGTGACCCGCCGGCCCGATGGACGGCTCCGGCTCTCGTAGCCGGTAGCAGGCCAGCGGTGGCGGCGAAGGCCGTCGACGGCGTGCCAGGGGGCTGGCTGCATGGTAGGCCGGCGTTCGTCTCAGGAAACTCGAGGCGGATGCCGGTGTTTTTGTGTCAGACGCTTATCGTACATGGGTCCACGAGAATCAGGGAGGAGTCGATGTCTACGGTTTTCCAGGTGAAGCATGCCACCTATCAAGTCAAGCACGCCAAGCTGAACGAGTGGGTGCGCGAGGTGACCGAGATGTGCCAGCCCGATGCCGTCTACTGGTGCGACGGCTCCGAGGCTGAGTACGATCGTCTCATGGCCGAGGCGGTTGCCAACGGCAGTGCCACGCGGCTCGCCAAGCGCCCCAATTGCTTCCTCTTCCGTTCGGACCCCAGCGACGTGGCCCGCGTTGAGGCACGCACCTTTATCAGCTACCCGGAACAGGAACAAGCCGGCCCTACAAACAACTGGGTGGCGCCGGACGAACTCAAAAGGACGATGACCGAGCTGTACACCGGCTGCATGAGGGGTCGCACCCTGTATGTGATCCCCTTCTCCATGGGTCCGGTCGGCTCGCCCATTGCCAAGATCGGCGTCGAGATTACAGACAGCCCCTACGTCGTCTGCAATATGCACATCATGACCCGCGTGGGTACCAGAGTGATCGAGGCCCTCGGCGAGGACGGCGAGTTCATCCCCTGCCTGCACTCGGTGGGCGCCCCCCTCGAGCCGGGAGAGAAGGATGTACCCTGGCCCTGCGCCCCGATGGAGAAAAAGTACATTAGCCACTTCCCAGACGAGGACCTCATCTGGTCGTTCGGCTCGGGCTATGGTGGGAACGCCCTCCTGGGCAAAAAGTGCCTGGCTCTGCGTATCGCCTCGGCCATGGCCCGCCGCGAGGGCTGGATGGCCGAGCACATGCTCATCCTGCGGCTAACCAGCCCCGAGGGGCGGCAGTACCACATCGCCGCCGCCTTCCCCTCCGCCTGCGGCAAGACGAACCTGGCCATGATGGTCCCCACCATTCCCGGCTGGAAGTGCGAATGCATCGGCGACGACATCGCCTGGATGAAGTTCGGCCCCGACGGCCGCCTTCACGCCATCAACCCCGAGGCAGGCTTTTTCGGCGTCGCACCCGGCACCTCCTACAGCTCGAACGCCATGGCCATGGAAAGCATGCGCGAGAACACGATCTTTACCAACTGCGCGCTCACCGATGATGGCGACATCTGGTGGGAAGGGATCGACGGCGATGCGCCCGAGCATGCTATCGATTGGAAGGGCCGCGACTGGAGCCCGGATAACCCGGAACCGGCCGCCCATCCCAATGCCCGTTTCACGGCGCCGGCCTCCCAGTGCCCGATCATCTGCCCGGACTGGGAAAAGCCCGAAGGTGTGCCCATCGACATCTTTATCTTTGGCGGGCGCCGCGCATCGGTGGTGCCGCTGGTGACAGAGGCGTTCGACTGGGACCATGGAGTCTTTCTGGGGGCGACGGCCGCCTCGGAGACGACGGCCGCCAACATCGGCGCCGTGGGCAACCTGCGGCGCGACCCCTTTGCCATGAAGCCTTTCTGCGGCTACAACATGGGTGATTACTTTCAGCACTGGCTGACTATGGGCGACAAGATGGGCGACAAGGCCCCGCGCATCTTCTATGTCAACTGGTTCCGCAAGACGGCCGAGGGCAAGTGGCTGTGGCCGGGCTTTGGAGACAACAGCCGCGTGCTCAAATGGATGTGCGAACGCGTAGACAGCAAGGTTGGCGCCAAAAAGACCCCCATCGGGCTGCAGCCCCTGGAAGGTGACCTGGACGTCACCGGCCTCGATGCCAAGTGGCAGGCGAATGTACCCGAACTCTTGCGCGTCGATACCGGCCTCTGGCGAGCCGAGATTGACGACATCGAGAACCACTTTGCCCAGTTCGGCAATCGCCTCCCCGCGCGGCTGCGCAAGCAACTCCAAGACCTCAAGGCCCGCCTGGCCGAATAGCAGGACGGATGTAGCCGGGGCGAGGCAGCGCTTCGCCCCGGCCCCCCCGCTCGCTTGCTCCCCACACGGATGCGCTGGCACATAACGTGCTGCACCCCGGGTATCCCAGGGTTCGTCGAACCTTGCGCAAAGGCCATGGCAGAGAAGTGCAGCCACAAGCTACGCTTCCCTGGTATCAATGGCAGAAACGTACGGCCGCGCCGGCCGTGTGGAGGAGCAAGCATATGGCCACCAAGCCCCGCGAGCAGCAAAAGCCCAAGTCGCGCTATCTGACCGGCAGCCCCGAACAGGAGAAGCAGCTCCGCGAGGGGTTTGTCATCGCCAGCCAAACGGGCGAAGACAAGCCCGGCGCCACCCATCTGACGCGCAACCACGACATTATCCGCCGCTGGGCCGAGGCGCGCGGCGCGACCCCGGCCACCGTCCCCGGTACGGAGCACGATGGGCACCTGGGGGTCCTGCGCTTCGACTTTCCCGGCTACGGCGGGCAGGCGCTGCAGCACACCTCCTGGGATGCTTGGTTCCGGGCCTTTGACGAGCGCGACCTGGTGATGATCTACCAGGAGACCACGACCGACGGCACCCAGAGCAACTTTTTCCGCTTCGATAGCCCGCACCGCGAAGAGGCCTAAGGCGTGTTCTCCAATCCAACCAAGGCGGCTAGTATGCAAACACAAGCTAGCCAAGGGGATTAAGCGCCGGCTGCAACCGTGCCGAGGTGCGCGTCAGCGGGCCTGTGCAGCCACTTCACGCTCCAGCATGGCCTCCAGCGTGATCTCGACGTTACCCTGCAGCGCCCTGGAGACGGGGCAGGCCTCCTTCGCTTGCTGGGCTACCCGGCCAAAGGTCGCCTCGTCGAGCCCCGGCACATCGCCGCGCACCATGAGGTGTGAGGTACTGATGCGCCATGCACCCGGCTTGCCCTCGATGCGGACCGCTGCCTCTGTAGACAACTGGACGGGCGGGTGGCCGGCCTTGGCCAGTTCCCCGGCCAGGGCCATGCTAAAGCAGCCGGCGTGTGCCGCTGCAATCAACTCTTCGGGGCTGGCGCCCGTAGCCGCCTCAAAGCGCTGGGGATAGTTCAGCGGAATGCTCTGCAGCACGCCATCCGGCGTCGAGACCTCGCCGCGGCCGTTGCGCAGATCGCCCTGCCATATGACGGTAGCCCGTTTCTCAACCATCACTCGCCACTCCTTGCCGGCCCAAGGGCCGGAGTATTCGCGTCCTCTCCAGCAAGGTGTGGACCGCTGCCCCATGCATGTTCGTGCGGCCATGGCGAGCGCAGCCAGAGCGTCTGCGGGCCACGGATGGAGAGCGCCCTACGTCGGCCCGCAGACGCCCAGCCATTGACAGGCACCGCAACGTCGTGCATAATCCACGTATGATGAGCGACCAACCGACACATCACCCCAACGCCATCACCGTCCAAGCCGGGGCCGGCCGTTACCGCGTGCAGGGCACAGCCATCGCCACTGGCGACGGCGTAGTCGTCACCCTCAGCGGTGGCGAGCATCCGCATGTGGGCGCCGTGGGCCTGGGCGTGCCGCGGCCGAGCCTGCGCGAGCCACTCCGCAACAGCGCCACCTCCTCGGTTCTGGCCATCAGCGGCCACAAGGATGATGACCTGGCCAAGCCACTTGCCGGGCTCTTTGCCGCCCGGCTGGGCCAGGTCGCCGTAGTCGCCGTGGGCGTCCACGTGGACTCGGCCAGCCCCGAAGAGATCGCCCTCCTCTCGGCCAACGTCCGTCAGGCCGCGGAGGCCCTGCTGCAGAGCCTGGCTGCCCCAGCCGACGAAAGTGAGGGATTATGAGGCTCGTCATCGGCATCACCGGCGCATCGGGCGCCATCTATGGCCTGCGGCTGCTGGAGGTACTGCACCGGCGCCCAGACGTGGAGACCTTTTTGATCGTCAGTGACGCCGCTGCGCTCACCCTCCCTCTGGAGACAGGCTACACCCTCGAGGCAATCCGCGCCCTGGCCACCCACTGCTTCGCCGATCATGACCTGGCAGCGCCGATCGCCAGCGGCTCCTTCCGTACCGACGGCATGGTCGTCGCCCCGTGCAGCATCAAGACCCTTTCGGCGCTGGCCAATTCGTACAGCGATACGCTGATCGCTCGGGCCGGCGATGTGTCATTGAAAGAGAGGCGCCGGCTCGTGCTCCTCGTTCGCGAGACTCCGCTGCACGCCGGGCACTTGCGCCTCATGCTCACCCTGGCCGAACTGGGCGCCGTCATCCTGCCACCGCTGCCGGCCTTTTACTCGCGTCCGGCTACAGTTGATGACATCGTAAACCACACCGTTGGGCGGACCCTCGACCAACTGGGCCTGCAGCACGATCTCTACCGGCCCTGGCAGGGTCCCCCGCCGCCCGCCGTATGACATGCACCATACCGCCCTGAGCACATTTCTGCATTTGACAACACAACGCATTCGGATTAGTATCCTGCGCGTTGTGCACCAAATCGGCGCCTCGTCGCCGGGCATTGCCCTCCGTTTCGTGCCGGAATGCTCGCTTCCCCAAGCGGAGGAGGCGCACAGGCCATGAATGCCTCGCCGGCTCGCAAGCCAACCGCTCTACTTCGAAAACTGTGCAGCGAACTCGACCTCGGCCTGCAGTGCAGGCGGTTCGGGCGCTTTGTGCACACCGTTCCCGGCAATCTACTCCTGTTTATGCTCGCCGTGTTCGTGCCGGTACTGATCGCCTTCATGTTAATGAGTCGAGGGGACCTCCGTCAGCGCCGCGCCGAGCAGTTGGAGGATACCCTAGGCGCCGCCCGTAGCGCGGCAGCCGCCTTTGAGGCCTACCTCGCCGGCCTGCGTCGCCAGGAACTCGTTTTGGGGCTGGCTATAGCCTCGATGCCCCCGGAGCAGGCCGCCGACCTGCTGATCGCCGCCGCTCCGGCCTATCCGGCCGTCCGGCATTATAGCTGGGCAAGCGCCGAAGGAGTCATCCTCGCCTCCAGCAGCCCGAGCCTCGTGGGGACCAGCATCGCCACCGGCGGCGTCTATGCCGAGATTGCTGCCGGCCAGCCATGGGCCGTCAGCGATGCCTACATCGAGCCGGCGAGTCTGCAGCCGGCCTTCTCTGTGGCCTATGGCATCCGAGAGGCATCGAGCGCGTTGCAGGGCATCGTCATCGCGGACGTGGACCCCGAGCGCCTCGACTGCATCACCCCCCCACCCTGGCATAGCCGTGTCGCACTGGTCGTGATCGACCCGCAGGGGCAGCAGGTCTACCGTGAACCAAGGGCCGGCGAAGGCTCTACACTGGAACGGTGCCGGTTGGACGGCGCGATCGGCCGCGCGCTGCGCGGCCACGAAGTGTCGGGCACCTTCCCCAGTGCATACGACGGCCAGGACCGCTTGGTGGGCCTCGTGCCTGTCACGTCCCTCGGCTGGGCGGTCGAGGTTAGCTGCCCGGCCGCCGAGGCTATGCCCCTCGTGTCAGGCAGGCTGTGGGGCGACCTGTCGCTGCTTCTAGTCGCCCTGGCCGGGTCGCTGCTGGTCGTCTTTCTGAGCAGCCGGCGGCTCTCCGTTCCGATTAGCCACCTGCAGGCTCATGCCCTGGCCATCGGGCGCGGCGACCTGAGCCGCCGTGCCCAAGTCGGCGGCCCCACAGAGCTGCGCGACCTGGCCAACGGCTTTAACCGCATGGCCGATCAATTGGCGGCCCACGAGCAGCAGCAGACCTGCCTCCTGAGCCACTTGCAGGTGGCCATCGAACGCTACCGTTCGCTCTTTGAGACAAACCTGGACGGCATCCTGGTCACCGACGGCAACTCTAACATCATCGACGCCAACCCTCAAGCCACTGCGCTGACCGGCTACGCGCACCAGGAACTCGTAGTCCTGAGCATCCTGGACCTCCTTCAACTAGAGGAGCGGGAGGCCGGGCAGGCGATGTTGCTCGAGTTCACCCGGGAAGAGCGCCTGCAGGGCGAATACCGGATCCGGCACAAAGGCGGCCGGTCCATCGACGTCGCGCTGAGGGCCGTGCGTATGGCGCACGACCGCTACCAGGTACTGATCCGCGATATCAGCGAGCAGCGGCGTACCGAGGTCGAGCGCGAGCGGCTGCTGGCCGAGACACAGCGCCGCGCTGCCGAGATGGATGCCACCCTCACCTCCATTGCCGACGGCCTGATTATCTGTAGCCCAACGGGCAGCGTCGCCCGCATGAACCAGACGGCTGCAGACATCCTGGGCTATACGCAGACCGACTATGACATGCCGATCGCCAAGCGCCTGGCACTCTTGCGCCCCGAAGCGAGCACCGGCGAACCGCTGCCCATTGCCGAGATGCCGCCCATTCGCGCCTTGCACGGCGAAACGGTCCGCTCCCTCGTGAACATAGTCCACCCCCGCCCGGGGGAGGCTCGCTGGCTCTCGTCCAGTGCCGCGCCGATCCGGACGAGCGACGGCGACATCCTGGGCGCGGTCAGCACCCTCAGCGATATCACCAGCCTGCACGACATGCAGGAGCAGCGCGAGGACATCCTGCGCGCCGTCTCGCACGACCTGCGCAGCCCGCTGACTATCGTCCAGGCGCAGGCCGAACTCCTCCTAGAGAGGCTGCAAAAGGGGCGCTGGACGGGCAACGAGAAACGCGGGCTGCGCACCATTCTGATCGCCGCGCAGCGCATGAACGGCATAATCAAAGACCTGGTGGATTCGGTCCGCGTCGAGTCCAACCAGTTGCGCCTCGCGCGCCGCCCAGTCCGGCTGGATGCTCTGCTGCTCGAACTCGTAGAGCGCCTATCCGCCCCCCTCGATACGGAACGCCTCCGGGTGGTCTCAACCGAAAGCCTGCCGCCGGTTTCGGCGGATGTGGACCGTGTCGAGCGTATCCTGCAGAATCTGATCAGCAACGCCCTCAAATACTCGCCCCCCGACACCGAGGTCACGATAACCCTGGCGCAGACTGATGAGGGGATCGTCACATCGATCGCCGACCAGGGCCAGGGAATCCCGCCCGACGCCATTCAGAAGCTGTTCCAGCGTTATTACCGCACTACAGCCGCACACAAGCAGCATGAGAGCCTGGGGCTGGGGCTCTATATCACCCGACTGCTGGTGGAGGCTCACGGTGGCCGCATCTGGGTGGAGAGTGAGTTGGGCAAGGGTAGCACATTCCACTTTACCCTCCCCGTGGCTGACGGGGAGGTAGCCGCCGCGACATGAGTGGAGGAAACGTTGTGGGTTCTACCAGGAATATCTTGGTCGTAGACGACGAAGACACCATCCGCGAATTGGTTGCCGGAGCCCTCGAAGATGCGGGTTACCAGGTTCGCACGGCTTGTGACGGCGCCCAGGCCCTCAGCCTGGTCTGTCAGGAGCCGCCGGACCTGATCGTGCTGGACATGCGCATGCCGGTCATGGACGGTTGGGAGTTCGCACAAGTCTACCATGATCGCCCGGATCCCCACGCCGCGATCATCGTTCTTACAGCAGGCCGCGAGCCCGCGAGCATCGCCGCCGAGATCGGGGCCGATGCATACATGGCCAAACCGTTCGAACTCGGCCGCTTGCTCAGCCTAGTCGCCCAAACGCTGGAGGTCAAACGCTCCAAAGTGCTGCCGTGAGGTGGGTTTTCGGGCGCGGCCAGGCGGCCGCGCCCGCCCCCCGGCATTCCTGACCCTCCTGATTCCCCAATCCGGCACGCTACTTGCTGGGTAGATGGCGGCATCCCGGCGATAGGACAGGATGCTACCAATCTGCACAGGGCGACGGCGCGGCCGCCGCAGGCCGTCCCCGGAAAAGTGAGGCGAGTCGATGGCCAAGCAGGAGTCGCCGGCCGGGGTCAGGGTGCTGGAAAAGGGCAACATCCTCTTCTTCTACCGCCCTCGCGAGGGCATCCTCCACCCGCAAGGCCCTGATGACCTGGAACGCGTATACTTTATGCTGCTTCCGGACGATCAGGAACACCACAAGAACCGCCTGTTCAACGTGGCGCATGGCGTCTTTCCGGCTATTGTCCCCGGCAAAGCCCTCCCCGAAGAGCGCGATTGGGCCTTTGCCCAGGATGTCAGCGAGCAGCCGCAGCAGGTGCTGGAGGCCCTGGAGAAAGACATCCCCGCACCTCCCGAGCCGTCAGGGCAGCGAGCGCGCCCATGGGCCCCCGTCGCGGGCGCAGGGCGCTATGCTGTGGTCAAGCATGACGACCATACGCACCTCGCGTACCAACTGAGCAAGCCGGAGGAGCCGGGCGAGGTACAGAAGGCGCTACAGATCAAGGCCGAGGCCAGCTACATACTTTCGGTGAAGGAGCCATTTGCCCCCTCGGAAATCGAGCTCGAGGAAAAGCCGGCCTACCCAAGCAGCCTCCGCCGCCAATTTGAGGGGCAGGGCTGGATCGCCGCCGAACCCACCGACCTGCTGGACTATCAGTGGGCGCAGGTCTTGCTCATTGGTGCGCGAACCGATGTCGAGCAAGAGCTCGGCATCAAGCTCGACGCGGGGAGCGAGAACGCCGCCGAGAAGCAGGTGCTGCGCCTGCTGCGCGAAGAGGAAAAGCAAGCCGCCCGGCAGGGGGTCGAGCTGCTCGAGCCCCTGAAGCAGGGCCGCTGGGAGTAAGGGGATGAAAGCGCGATTGACCGAGCACGAGACGAACGATCTAATCCGCAAACTGGAGAAGCGAAAGTACGGCCGCGTCCTCAATTCCGTCGAACTCTCACAAAAAGCCAATGTCTCACTCGACGAGGTGAACCGCATCGAGAACCAACTGCCGGTGACCAACGCCCTAGCCGCTGAGCGGATTGCCAGGGCCCTGGGCATCAGCATCAACCTGCTGGATCAGATAGCCGGCCGCCAGGAGATGCCCAACGAGGACCTCAACCAATTGCATCAATGCCTGGCTCAGACCGACCAGGAAATGCCCGAAGAGTGCGGGCGCATCGGCCTCTTCTGAGCCTAGGCGCCTGGCGCAGCAATGCCCGGCGGGGCACTCAATGCAGCCATCCGGATGCTCAAGCCCAGCCCGCCGAGGAGGCATAGGGGTAAGCGATGGGCCAAGACGGAGCGGAAAGGGAAACCATATTGCACCAGACCATTCCCGTAGGCAAGGCGGCCTGCGCGCTGCCCGAGACGATGCGTAGCCTGCTGGCACGCGAGCAGGCTGCGCGCGCCCGAGCGGAGGCCGCCGTGGAGCGGCTGGAGGCAGTGGAGGAGGTGACGGTGGCGGCTCTCGCCCACCTGTCGCTGGATGACCTCCTGCACGAGCTGCTGCGGCGCATTCGCCGGGTGCTGGCCGGCGATGCCGCCCGTCTCTTGCTCTTGAGTGAGGACGGGACCACCCTCGAGGTGCGTGCCTACGACGGACTGGGGCCCATCAAGCCCGAGGACTATGCCATCCCCTATGGCCTGGGCGTCGCGGGGCGTATCGCCGCCGCCGGGCAGGCCATGGTCTTTGGCGATATCTCGCAGGTCGAGATCATCAGCCCGGTCCTACGCATGGGCATGCGCTCGCTGATCGGCGCGCCGCTCGTGGTTGAAGGGCGCGTGATCGGCGTGGTCGACGTGGAGACGGCCACACCGGACCATTTCTCGGAAGACGACCTCGTCCTGCTGCAATTGGTCGCCGACCGCGCCGCCCTGGCCATCGAGAACGCCCGTCTTTACCAGCAGGCCCGCTTCGAGCAAATGCGCTGGCAGGCAACAGTCCAGGGCATGCTCGACCCAGTCGCCGTCTCCGACGCCCACGGGCGCCTGGTCTATGCCAACGCGGCCTATGAGCAACTCACCGGCCTAAAAGTGGAGCAAGGCATCCAGCCCCCGGTTTCGCTGCAACTCTCTCACCCCGACGGCACGCCGTTCGCGCCCAGCGAACTGCCTTTGCAACGCGCAACGAGGGGCGAGGAGGCGCGCCAGATCGAGATCGTGCAGCGCTCTCCCGATGGAGTGGAGCGTGTAGCCGTCTGGAACGCTGCCCCGCTCTATGAGAATGGGCACGTCATCGGCGCCGTGACGGCCGGCAGAGATGTGACCCAGGAGCGCAAAGCCCAGGCAGACCGCGAGCGGCTGCTGGCAGAGGTCCGGCAACGAGCGGCTGAACTGGACGCCACTCTGACCTCCATCGCCGACGGCCTCATCATCTACAGCCCGCAGGGCGAGATCGTGCGCATGAACCCGGCTGCAGAGGACATCCTGGGCTACTCGCCCGCGCAGCGCATGCGGCCCATGACGGAGCGGCTGATCGGGCTGCGCATGGAAAGGGCCACCGGCCAGCCCTTTCCGGTGGATGAAGCGCCGCCCCGGCGCGCCATCCGCGGCGAGCGGGTGCACAGTGTGGTCGTCGTCCTCCACCCGCCTACCGGCCGCACGGTGTGGGTCTCTGCCAGCGCCGCGCCCATCCGCACGCCCGACGGCGCCTTCCTCGGCGCCGTCATGACCTTTTCCGATATCACCCGCCTGCACGAGCTGCAGGAACAGCGCGAGGACCTGTTGCGCGCCGTCTCCCACGACCTGCGCAACCCGCTGGCCGTCGTCCAGGCCCAGGCCCAGCTCCTGCTGCGCACCCTGGACAAGGCCGGCCTCACCGCAGGGCACGAGGGTGCTGAAGCGATTCTGACCAGTGCCCAACGCATGAACAGCATGATCCAAGACCTGGTCGATTCCGCGCGCCTGGAAGCGGGGCAGTTGCCCCTGCGCCGGCAGGCTGTGGACCTGCCGGCGTTCACCCTCGACCTGAAGCGCCGCCTGGCGAGCGCCCTGGAGACCGAACGCATCCGCGTCGAGGCCGCAGCGGATCTGCCGCGCGCCTGGGCAGACCCCGACCGGCTGGAGCGCATCCTCACCAACCTGTTGAGCAATGCCCTCAAATACTCCACACCTGGGACGGAGGTGCGCGTCATCATCAGCCAGCGGAATCACGAGGCCGTAATCGCCGTGGCCGACCAGGGTCCAGGCATTCCACCGGAGGAGCTGCCCCACCTCTTCCAGCGTTACTACCGCACACGGGCAGCGCGCCGCGGGCGCGAGGGCCTGGGGCTGGGCCTCTACATCACCCGGATGCTCGTGGAAGCCCACGGCGGGCACATATGGGTCGAGAGCCGGGTGGGCGTGGGCAGCACCTTTTCCTTCTCACTGCCCATCGCTCCCGAGGATGCGGACAGGCTCGATCGCCGTGGTTGACAGCCTCGGGCATCCGTGCTACCATCACTGCAATTGAATAGCCTACACGGCGCTCTTATCCAGAGAGGCGGAGGGACCGGCCCTGTGAAGCCTCGGCAACCAGATCACGCCACCGCAACGACGTGCGGACGTGATTAGTTGGTGCCAAGTCCGGCAGATGCGTTCTGGAAGATGAGAGGCGAGTGTTTGCACTGACGCACACCCTCTTCGACCTTCAGAAGAGGGTTTTTCGCTTCTTACAGCGGCCTTCTGCGGACCCTTCAGCCGGAAGGCCGTTTTTCTGTGCGCCGTTCACCATCAAGGACAAAGAGGATATCATCATGGGGCAGAGACAGCAGCGTTTTTCGACCCAGGCCGTGCACGCCGGCGAGGCACGGCCCAACCCATACCATGCGGTGACCACGCCCATCGTCCAGACCTCGACCTACACCTTTTGCGACAGCGCGGACATCGTGGCCTTCAAGCAGGCAACCAAAACGGGCGAGCGACCGCAACGCGGCGAGTACGGTCGCTACGGCAACCCGACCGTCTGGGCGGCCGAGGAAAAGCTGGCTGCGCTGGAACAGGCCGAAGACGCCCTCCTGTTCACCAGCGGCATGAACGCGGTGACGACCGCTCTCCTGGCCCTCCTCTCGCCGGGGGACCACCTCATCGTGGCTCAGGACCTTTACCGCAAGACGCGCCAGTTCTGCAACACGCTGCTGGCCCGCCTGGGCATCCAGACGAGCTACATCCCACCCAACGACGATGACGCGCTGGCTGCCTGCCTGCGCCCCGAGACGCGGCTCATCTTTACCGAGGTCCCGACCAACCCCTATCTGCGTGTGACCGACCTGGATCGGGTCGCTGCCATCGCCCATCACCACGGGGCACGATTGTTTGTTGACAGCACCTTCGCCACGCCGTACAATCTCCATCCACTGGCACATGGCGCCGATCTGGTCGCGCACAGTGCCACCAAGTACCTGGGTGGGCACAATGACCTGCTGGCCGGCGTGCTCGCGGGGCCCAAGGAGATCATCGGCGAGCTGCGCGAGGTCCACGGTATGCTGGGAGGGGTCGTGGACCCCAACTGCGCCTACCTCCTGCTGCGCGGCCTCAAGACCCTGGCCCTGCGCATGGAGCGGCACAACGAGAACGGCCTGCGCGTGGCCCGCTTCCTGGCTGGGCACCCGGCCGTCGAGCGCGTCTACTACCCTGGGCTTGCCGGCCACCCCGACCATGAGGTGGCCGCCCGGCTGTTGCGCGGCTTTGGCGGCGTAGTCAGCTTTGAGATGCGTGGCGGCATGGAGGGTGTGGCCGCCTTTGTAGATGCCTTGCGCCTGCCCCTGATCGGGCCCAGCCTGGGCGGCGTCGAGAGTCTGGTCGAACAGCCGGCCCTCATGTCGCACTATGAGCTGGATGCGGCGCAGCGCAAGGCCATCGGAGTCAGCGACGGCCTGGTGCGCTTTGCGGCAGGCATCGAAGATGCCGAGGACCTGCTTGCCGATCTCGAGCAAGCCCTGGACCAGGTCAAGGTTGGCCTATAGACAGGAAACGGAAAGTAACACGTGCTGCGTACTGCACAAGGTCGCCCGGAGCATTTCCCACGTCTATGAAGCTCATCTGGTTACACATTACATAGTACGCAGCACATCGAAGGAGTTTCTCTTGCGCATTCCACACTATGTGTTGGACCGCATCGTCGCGCATGCTGTGGCGGAGTATCCGGTCGAATGCTGTGGACTGCTCGTTGGGCAAGGCAGCGAGGTCTACTCCGCCGAGCCTGTGCGCAACCTGTATGCTGGGGACTGCTGTGACCGCTTCGAGCTGGACCCGATTGGGCACGTGCGCGTCTTTGAGGCGGCTCGCGCCGCCGGGCACAAGCTCGTAGGCTGCTACCACTCGCACCCGGACGGCGTGGCCCTGCCCTCGTCGATCGACCGGCGTATGGCCCGCCGCTTCGGCGGACCCTTTGGCTACCTGATCGTAGCTGTGGGTCTACACAGCGCCCCCGGTCTGTTCAGTGGACTGATCCGCGAGGACGGCGAGATCGTCCGCGCACCGCTGGAACTGGAGGAGGATGAACGTGTCCCAGTCTCCTCTTGACCCGGAATTGGAACGCTACGCACGCCAGATCCTCTTCCCCGATATGGGGGTCGAGGGGCAGCGCGCTCTGCTGCGCGCCAAGGTGGTGCTCGTAGGGGCCGGGGCACTGGGCACCCACATCGCAGACAGCCTGGTACGCGCCGGAGTGGGCCACCTCGTGCTGGCCGATCGCGACTTTATCGAACTCAACAACCTGCAGCGTCAGGCCCTGTACGATGAGGAAGACATCGCCCAGAACCTGCCCAAGGCCGAAGCTGCCGCCCGCAAGCTGCGGCGCATCAACTCGACCGTGCGAATAGAGCCGCGCGTCATGAATGTGGGCACAGGCAATATCGAGGCGCTCGTAGAGGGTGCCGACCTGGTTTTGGACGGCACAGACAACTTTGCCACACGCTATCTGCTGAATGACGTCTGTATCAAGCACGGCATCCCTTGGGTCTATGGCGGGGTGCTGGCCAGCTATGGCGTCACGATGACCATCGTGCCGGGCCGCACGGCGTGCCTGCGCTGCCTCTTTCCACAGATGCCCCCACCCGGGAGCACGCCGACCTGCGACGTCGCCGGCATCCTTGGCCCGGTGGTCAAGATCATCGGTTCTCTGGAGGCCGCCGAGGCGCTCAAGCTGCTGACCGGACGGGGCCGGCTGAATCCGGGCCTGACCACCATCGACATCTGGGATAGCCACATTGAGGCGGTGCCGATGGTGCAGCGCACGGAAGGCTGCCCGGCCTGCGGCTTGCGCCGTTTCGACTTTTTGCAGCTCCGGGATCGCGGGCAGGCCACCGTGCTCTGCGGCCGCAACGCCGTGCACATCGCGCCGCCGGTCGCGACCGAGCTGGACCTGCCGGCGCTGGCCGAGCGGCTCAGGCCTGTGGCCGACCAACTGGCCGTCAACGAGTACATGCTCCGCGGGACCATTGAGGGTTATCTCTTTACCATCTTTCCCGATGGCCGAGCCATGATCAAGGGCACCGACGACCAAGAGCTGGCCAGGGCGCTGTACGACCGCTATATCGGCTCATAACAGCTTGTCGGAGTGGAACGCCTCGGGCCAACGGCGACCGGGCTAGGCGCTTCCCACTCTCCGTTACGGGCCCCTTCTCGGGGGATCTGGAGGGTGCCTGACGGGGGAGGCTTGAGAGTCTCCCTCGCCAGACACCCCCGGACCGCCGGCATTTCTCTCACTCTCCGCCAGAGGTGATCGTATGCTCGTCATGAAATTCGGTGGCACATCCGTAGCCGATGCTGAGCGCATCAGCCATGTGTCCGGCCTGATCGCCGAGACGTACGCACGCCGCGGCCAGACCCTAGTTGTGGTCTCAGCGATGTCCGGGGTGACTAACGACCTCCTGGCCGCCGCCCGCACAGCAGCAGGTGGGGATGAGGCCCAAGCCCGCTCGCGCTTGCAGGCGCTGCAAGAACGCCACCAGCAGACGGCACGCGCCCTGCTCCATAATGATCAAGAACGCCGGGCAACGGAAGAGGCCATCAACTCGCGGCTGGGGGAGGTCACCCGGTATTGCCGCTCCATCGCTGTGCTGGGCGAGGTCACAACGCGCACGCTGGACCTGGTCGCCGGAGTCGGCGAGCGGCTGTCGAGCCTGCTTTTGGCGGCCGCATTGCGCGAGCGCGGCGTACAGGCCGCGGCAGTGCCGGCCACCGAGTTGATCGTCACCGATGCCCATTTCGGCGCGGCCGAGCCCAACCTGGAGCTGAGCCACCCCCGTATTCGGGAAAAGCTCCTGCCGCTCCTGGCGCAGGGAGCCATACCCGTGGTAACGGGATACATCGCGGCCACGGCCGAGGGAGTCCCCACCACTTTGGGGCGCAGCGGGTCCGACTATACGGCCGCCATCCTGGGCGCCTGCTTGGATGCGGAAGAGGTCTGGATATGGAGCGATGTAGACGGCATCCTCACCGCCGACCCCAACATCGTGCCCGAGGCGCAGACCCTGGACGAACTCTCTTACGCCGATGCGGCCAGCCTGGCGGCCTATGGCGCTGAAGTGCTGCACCCCAAGGCCATCTCGCCCCTCGTGGAGCGCGGCATCCCCCTGCGGCTGCTGAACAGCCATCGCCCCACGCATCCGGGCACGCTGATCGTCCGCCAGCCCAAGAGCGACCGGCCGCGCCCTCCGGCCATCATCTCTACGCGCGGCCTGAGCATGCTCGGCGTAATGGGCAATGGGGCCGGCTGGACGCCCGAGGTGGCCGGGCGGGCGCTTTCGGTCCTGGCGCGGGCGGGGGTGGAAGTATTGATGTTCAGCCAGTCCTTCTCCGAGCGCACGCTCAGCCTGCTGGTGCGCCGGTCGGACCAGGAAGCCAGCCTCTCGGCGCTGAACCGCGAGTTTCAGGAGGACCTGCGAGAGGCGCGCCTCTCGCAGGTCTGCCCGCCTAGCCCTGTGGGCACCATCTCCGTCGTCGGCGCCCCCGGCCGGCACGGCACCTCGGTGGCGCCGATGACCTTTGCCGCCCTAAGCCGGCTGGACACGCCGATCGTATCGGTGGCTCAGTCCGCCTCAGAGTACCACGTTTCGGTCGTTGTCCCGGAAGATGATATCGACGCCGCTGTCCGCTTTATCCACGGCGAACTGTACGGCTAGACCCAGGTCGTTGCAAGCAGAGGGAACCATGAATATCGGCAAACGCATCAACATCGTCCAGTATGGCCTAGGGCAGGTGGGGCAGGCCCTGCTGCGCCAGATCCTGGCCGGGCGCCAACAACTCGCCACGCGCAGCGGCCTGGAGCTACGCCACATCGCCCTGGCCGACAGCCGGGGATTCCTGGCGGATACGGCCGGCCTGGCCGACGAGCAACTGCAGGCTGCTCTGGAGGGCAAAACGCAGGGCGGCGCCATCGATCGCCTCCCCGGTGCCCAGGCCCACACGGCCGGCCCGGCGCCCCTCCCCAATGCACACGATGCGACGGTGCTGGTAGACGTCACCGCCGCCGAGGGCATGGACGCTCTGGCCCAGGCGGCCCTGAGCCGGGGTTGGGGTGTCGCCCTGGCCAACAAGCGCCCACTGTGCGGCCCGATGGCAACCTTCCACGCGCTGGCCGGCAGGCGTCGCCTGCGCTGCGAGGCCACAGTGGGGGCTGGGCTCCCCTGGATCGAGGCCCTGACCCACCTCCTCAACACGGGCGACCGCGTGCTGCAACTGGAGGCGGCGGTGAGCGGCACACTGGGGTTCATCGCCTCGCGGCTGGAGCAGGGTACCCCCTTCTCTGCGGCCGTGCGCGAGGCGCGTGCCTTGGGCTACACAGAGCCCGACCCGCGCGACGACCTCAGCGCCGCCGACGTCCGGCGCAAGGGCCTGATCCTCGCCCGCCTGCTCGGCCACAGCCTCGAGTGGGAGGACCTGCCCGCCGAGGCCCTCTACCCGGCGGAGTGGGGCGCCCTGGACGTTGACGGATTCATGGCCCGCCTACCGGAGCTGGACGAGAGCATGGCCGGGCGTATGCACAACGCCCTGGCCGCCGGCCGCACCCTGCGCTACAGCATCGCCATTGACGGCACCGGCTGCCGCGCCGGCTTGCGCGAGGTGGACCGGGATTCGCCGCTCGGCCGCTTGCAGGGACCCGACTGCCTCCTGGCCGTGCGTACGGAACGCTACAACCCACAGCCGCTGGTCATCAGCGGCCCCGGCGCCGGTGCCGAAGTGACTGCCGCAGGCGTTTACGCCGACATCCTCTCCCTGGGAATGGAGTTCTAAGGCGATGGTAGACAAGATACCCGTTGGCATTCTGGGCGCCACCGGCGCCGTTGGGCAGCGGTTCGTGCAACTGCTCGCCGCTCACCCCTGGTTCCGCGTGGCGGCCGTCTCGGCCTCTGCGCGACGCGCCGGTCAGGCCTACGGCGAATCCTGCCGTTGGGTGCTCGATGGCGACATGCCCGAGGCCGTGCGCGACCTCACACTGCAGGCGCCCAGCGCTGAGGCGCTGAACTGCCCACTCGTCTTCTCGGCGCTGCCGGCCACGGCCGCCGGCCCGCTGGAAGAAGAGCTGGCCCGCGCCGGCGTCGCCGTCTGCAGCAATACAGCGACTCACCGCATGGACCCGGATGTGCCCATCCTTATCCCCGAGATCAATGCCGGCCATCTGGCGCTGATCGAGGTACAGCGCCGGCGCCGGCCCTGGCCGGGGTTGCTGGTAACCGCCTCCAACTGCGCCAGTGTGCCGATGGTCGCCGTTCTGCGCCCGTTGATGCAAGCCTTTGGCGTGCGCCACGTGAACGTGGTCACCCTGCAGGCTCTTTCGGGCGCCGGCTACCCCGGCCTCCCCTCGCTGGACATCCTGGACAACGTCGTGCCCTTTATCGGCGGCGAGGAGGCCAAGCTGGAGAGCGAGCCGCGCAAGATGCTCGGCCGGATCGCCGGCGAGCGCATCGAGGACGCGCCCTTTGCCGTCAGCGCCCAGTGCAACCGGGTGCACGTCAAAGACGGTCACATCGCCTGCCTGTCCGTCGCCCTGGAGCACCGCGCCACGCCGGAAGAGGTGGCTGCCGCTCTGCAGGGCTACCGGAGCGAGATCGAGGGCCTCGGCCTGCCCAGTGCGCCGCAGCCGTTCATCGTCGTCCGCCCCGAGGCGGACCGTCCGCAGC
>DAOUGZ010000125.1:0-5159 GCA_034428955.1 Anaerolineae bacterium
TCGGCGACGCGTTGGGCGCTCCGATCGAGGGGTTGAGCCGAGAGCGCATCCTGCGCCACTGCGGCGAGGTGCGCGATTATCTGGACCCCGAGCGCCTCTGGCTGAGCCGGCTGGGGCGCACCCACCTGCCCGGCCTGTATACTGATGACACACAACAGGCGCTGCTCATCGCCGATGTGCTGGTGGAATCGCGCGGCTATGACCCCGAGGCGGCGCGGCGCAAGTACCTGGAGATGACCCGGCCGGTGCCCGGCCTGCCGCGCGGCGCGCTGCGCAGCCTGAGCGGGAACTTTCGCGCCGCTCTGGAGAGAATGGCCGCCGGCGCGCCGGTTCTGGAGACGGGCGTCCCTTCGGCGGGCAATGGGGCGGCGATGCGCATCGCCCCCATCGGCCTCTGGTATCATGGCGACCCCGAGGGCCTGCGGCGGGCCGCTATCCAGGCCAGCCTGCAAACCCATGCCGACGCCCGCGGCATCACCGCGGCGGTGGCCGTCGCCTTCCTGGCCGGCTACCTGGCTTCGCGTGCGGAGGTCCAGGCCGAGGCGGCCCTGGCCGAGGTCTACCGCTTTGCGGTAGAGGCCGAGGAGGTGCTGAGCGCAGAGTATGGCCTGCCCCACGGCGAGCTTGGCCCGCCCCGCTTTTCCGGCGCGCTGCTGATCCTGCAGCAGGCGTGGGGCCAAGAGCCCTGGCAGGTGCTGCACACTATTGTCCTCGAGGCCAACCGGCAGCAGCCGGATCACCCCATCACCAGCCCCAGCGACAGCTTTTGCGCCGCTTCGGTGACCACGGCCGTCTACCTGGCGCTGCATGCGCCGTCCTATGAAGAAGCACTGGTCCGCGCGGTAAACTTGGGGAGCGATGCGGACACAGTCGGCGGCATAACCGGCGCCCTGGCCGGGGCGCGTTGGGGCGCCGGGGCGATCCCACAGAGCTGGCTCGAAGGGCTGGCCAACCGCGAAGGCATCGCCGGGCGGGCCGATGCCCTGGTGGGCGGGCAGAAGGGGGGGGCCATGCTCCTTGAACTCCCCGCTGTCGAGCGCGAGCTGTCGCTGGCCGATGTGCGCAAGCGCGAGGGCTGGTAGTGCAGAACCCGCTATTCGGAACGTTCCGCGCCTGCCCAGGATGACATTACGGTAGGCATGCAAATCAACCTCTATATCGCATCGCTCATCGCCACGGGCCTGCTCTCGGCTTCGCTGGGCGCCTACATCCTCCGCCGGCGCCGGGCATGGGGCAGCATCGAGTTGGCCCTCTTGCTGCTGGCGGCTGCCGAATGGGCATTGGCCATATCGGTGGAGGCGGCTGTCACCACGCGGCCCCAAAAGGTCCTCTGGTCGGCGATCGCCTACCCCGGGACGGTGGCCGCCCCAGTGCTCCTCCTCTACGCCCTGCGCCATGCCAACCTGGACCGCTGGATCACTCGCCGGCGGGTGGTATGCCTGTTCATCCTGCCCATTATCACGGCAGGTATGGCCGCCACCAACGAGTGGCACCGGCTCTTGTGGACCGACGTAATCCTGTTCAACGGCTGGGGCGGCGTCACGGCGCAGTATCTGCGCGGCCCCTGGTGGTGGCTCCTGGTGGGCTATAGCTATCTCGCGGCCGGGCTGGGATTCGTCATCCTGCTGTGGGCGGTCTTGTTCCTGCCGCACCTCTATTCGCGCCAGTCTCGCCTGCTGGTTGTGGCCTCCGCGGCACCGCTGGCGGCGAGCGGCCTTTACGTCCTCATCCCCAGAGCGGTCGCCGGCTTTGACCCAACACCGGCGGCCTTTGCTCTCACCGGGACACTTCTCGCCCTGGCCATCTTTCGCTACCGCCTGCTCGACCTGGTTCCGCTGGCGCGCGAGTCCCTGTTTGAGAACACACAGGACGGCGTCTTGTTTCTGGATGCGCAGCGGCGAGTGGTGGACCTGAACCGGCTGCCCAGGAGATGCTCGGCCTCTCCCCGTCGGATGTGGGCCGCCCTATAGACGAGGTGCTGGCCGGCCGGCCGCAGCTTGCGGGTTTCCTGCACGCCGAGGGCAAAGTGCGAGCGGAGATCAGCCAAGAGACGCCCAAGCCGCTTTGCCTCGCCGTACACAGCTCGCCGCTGGGGAACCCGCAGCGGCAGGCGGCGGGCCGGCTGGTCATCGTGCGCGACATCAGCGAGGGCAAACGGGCCGAGGAGGAACGCCTGGAGATGGAGCGACGCCTGTTGCACGCGCAAAAGCTGGAGAGCCTCGGCGTGCTTACCGGCGGCATCGCCCATGACTTTAACAACCTGCTCACGGCCATGCTGGGCAACATGGAGCTGGCCCTGCTGGACCTCCCGGCCGACTCGCCGGCGCGCCCCAGCATCGTGCAGGCGACCCGTTCCGTGCACCGCGCAGCGGGCCTGGTTCGCTTGATGCTGGCCTATGCCGGCAAGGGCAGCATGGTCCCCGCCCCCCTGCAGCTCAGCGAGCAAATCGGGGCCATGGAGCCCTTGCTCCGTACCTCCATCGCCAAGAATGTAACCCTCGAGCTGAACCTGGCCCACGACCTACCCTTCGTCCTGGTCGATCCCTGCCAGGTAGAGCAGGTCGCCTTGAACCTGGTCATCAACGCCTCCGAGGCCATCGGCGACCAACCGGGCACAATCCACCTCTCGACGGGCCTGCTGGAGTGTGACAAGGCGTACCTGGCCGAGAGCTGCATCGAGGAAAAGCCCCCCGCGGGGCGCTTTGTCCATATCGAGATATCGGACACGGGCTGCGGTATGGACGAGGAGACACAGCAACGCCTCTTCGAACCCTTCTTTAGCTCCAAATTCGCGGGGCGAGGGCTGGGCATGTCGGCCGTGCTGGGCATCGTCCGCGCGCACCAGGGCGCCATCCTGCTGCAGAGCGAGCCGGGCCAAGGGACAGTGATCCGGGTGCTGTTCCCCGTTGCCAGGGATGGTTAGGGCCAATGCCCGGCAAATAGGGCGCGAGTGCCTGTTCATTGCCGGGTTCCGGGAGACGCAGAGTAGCAGAGGGACGCAGAGGAACGGCCCTTTTCCATCCCTCTGCGTCTTCTGAAGCCTAGCTATTTGACAGGTACTGTGGCTAGGAGAAATCAGAAAAAGTGTCAGTGAGTTGAACTGAATCCATCGAATCCAGTGGCCTCCCACGGTGTTGTGACCAGCAGGTAGCAACACGTTCAGGAGGATAGCAATGCTCGGACGCCGCAACCCGCAACGTTCTTTCTTCGAAGCTCAGTGCTGGCCGCATCAGGTGCCGGCGGATTCGTTCTACGCTCGTATGGGCGCTGTGAACGACGAGTTGTTCCACGATGACGATCTTGCCGGCGCGTACTGTCTTGATAACGGGCTTCCGAGTTGGCCGCCTTCGCTGATGAGCGGCATCCTGCTTTTGCAGTTCTATGACGATGTCGGTGATGATGAGGCCGTCGAGCGCCTCATGTTCGATATTCGCTGGAAGGTGGCGCTCAACCTGCCTCTCGACTTTGTGCCACCGCATCCGACGACCATTGCCGTGTTTCGCAAACGACTGGTGGAGCATGGTGAAGAGCACTATGCCTTCAACCGCTTCATCCGTGTGGGGCGAGCGGCGGGCTTTCTGCCCGACAAGGTGACCATGCTGATCGACAGTACGCCTCAGAACGGGGCAGGTGCTGTCCAGGACACCTACACCCTGATCCGCAAAGGCATTCGGAAAATCTTGAGGCTTGCCGGCTACACGTTGCCCAAGAAGCGTCAGAGGCTGGCCGCTAACCTTGCCGCCTATGTGGATAGCGATCGCAAAGCAGACATCGACTGGGCGGATCCTGTTGCTCGTGCCGCGCAACTGAAGACGCTGGTGCAGGATGCGGAGACAGTGCTGGACCTGGCGGTGGAGCAGGCCGACGACCCGGACGTCCGTTCTACGGCATGGCTGCTGGCCAAGATCCTGGGCGACGACGTGACGACCGACGAGCACGGCGACCCACAGATCGGTAAGGGTGTGGCCCAAGACCGCATCGTGAGTATGACCGATCCCGAGATGCGCCATGGGCGCAAGAGCGCGGCCAAGCGCTTTGATGGGCACAAGGTGCAGGTTGCCTCCGACCAAGAGAGCGAGCTCTTGCTGGCGGTCGAGCCCGTAGCAGCCAACGACGGCGATGGTCGCGACCTGGTGCCGCTGATCGAGACTGTCGAAGAGCAACATGGCGTGACGGTCGAGCGTGCGATTGGCGATGGCGCCTACGGTACGGGGGACAACCGTGCGGCCTGCGTTAAGCGTGGCACCGACCTGGTGTCGCCGCTGGCCGTGCCCTCCGACCCTGAAGTGCACAAGACAGCGTTTGGGATCGACATGGGCGCCAAGCGGGTGACGTGTCCGCAAGGCCATGTAGCGACCGACCCCAAGACGGTCAAGGATGCTCAGAGCCAGCCTGTGCTGCTCTTCACCTTTGAGCGCAAGACGTGCGAAGCCTGCCCGCTCTTCGAGCGGTGTGTACACAGCAAGACCCAGGGACGGTCGATCCGCACGCACTATCACGAGACACTCCTACAAGATGCTCGCGCGCGGCAGCAGACGGATGAGTTCAAAGAGATCTATGTGCTCCGAGCAGCCATCGAACGCGAGATTGCCGGCCTGGTGCAACATGGCCTGCGCGAGGCTCGCTATATCGGGAGGGCCAAGAACCGTCTGCAAGCCCAATGGACGGGTGCTGCGATCAATCTCAGGCGCCTGTTCACGCTGTTCAAGGGCGACATGGGTCGAATGCGTCAAGTTCTGGCGTCGGTTCCCTGAGCCAAGGCTCGACCGGAGTTGGGGTGGGAGCGCAGCCAGTGGTCCACAGCGCCCAGATGGCCCTCTCAGGCTGGCCATCAATGACGAGTGCGACCTCTTGAGGCGCCTACCGCTCTCAAGAGGCAGTAACCAACAGCGTATCGCCCCCTCCTGGAAGGGCTATGGCTTCCAGGAGCAGGGTTTTTCGGTTCGTCTCTAGGGCCAATACCGTTCAAATAACGACCACGCCCTCCTTGAACAAGCAGATAGGCTGAGGCCAGTGATAGTGCTCAGGGCGTTTGAGCTTGAAGTTTGACATCTTGCGCTTGACCACGCGCGGATTGATGCGGTCACGCCGGACGGGTAGCAACTCGTCCGCCATGTCGGCTAACAGACGGGCGTATAGTTGCGGCAAGTGCTCCGTCG
>DAOUGZ010000126.1:0-22161 GCA_034428955.1 Anaerolineae bacterium
GGGTGCGACTCGCCCCATGCGGCGCCATGTCGCTCATCAGAACTTGTGCGACGCAGCACTAGCTCGCCTCGCGGAACCGCTATTCTACGAGCCCTGAACAGGGGCAAAGCCCTCGGCGCCGCCATGGGCGGCCGGCCGACGCCGAGCGCTTTGCCCCTGTTGGCATTTGTCGCTAAAGCCGGACCTCGCGCTTTTCTTCGGCCGAGCGGTAGATGGCCTCGATCAGGCGCATGAGCGCGACCCCCTGCTCGCCGGTGCAGGCGGGCACCCTGTCCTCCCGAATGCAGGCGACAAAGTCTGCCAGGGCTGCAGCATGACCGTTGCCGGCCTGCAGAGCGCGCGGGCTGCCGTCCACCGGTACCCCAGCCAGGTCGCGGTACACACGCACGGTATCGTTGGGGCTATAGTTGTGCACGTCCAGCTCTACGCCCCCTTCACCGCCGTACAGATGCAAATAGTACTCGTCGCGCCCCGCGGCGGTGTGCATGGCCCAACTCGTCTCCAACAGTAGCGTGGCGCCGCTATCGAGCCGGATAAAGGCGCTGGCCAGATCCTCCACTTCATAGGGCTCGCCCGTCGGCCCCGTGCCTGTACGCGAGTAGTGCAGGCCGCGCGGGCCAAACGCGGCATAGGTCGAGGCGGAGACGGACACCGCCCTGGGGTGCCCCAGCAGCCAGAGGCTGAGGTCCAGCAGGTGCACACCCAGGTCGATGAGCGGCCCGCCGCCAGAAAGCGCCTTGCGCGTAAACCAGCCCCCCTTGCGCCCGGGAATCCCTGCACAGCGCAGCCAACCGGCCTTGGCATAGTAGACCTGCCCCAGATCGCCCGATTCGATCAGCCGCTTGGCAAAGCGCGTGTCTTCGCGGTAGCGATAGTTGAAGCAGATCATCAGCTTGCGCCCATACTCGCGGGCCGCATCGACCATGAGCTGGGCATCGGCGGCGGTGAGGGCAGGGGGCTTTTCGCAGAGGACGTGCTTGCCGGCCCTCAGAGCATCGATAACGGCCGGGGCGTGGAGCCAGTTCGGCAGGCACACGCTCACGGCGTCGATCTCGGGCCGGGCCAGCAGGTCGCGGTAATCGGCGTAGTGATGGGGCAGGCCGAACTGCCGAGCAGCCAGGGCCAGGCGCTCGGTGGAGACGTCGCTCACAGCGACAAGCTCCACCTCCGGATGCTCGCTATAGGCGCGCATGTGGGCGGTAGCCACGTTGCCCGCGCCGATAACACCGACCTTGATGGGTCCCATCGGGCATTCACTCCGTTCTGTGGAGGCGGCAGCGCAGCCGCCCAACCGGGGGCTTGTCAACGAACAGCAAGGCGATTATAAACCCGATTGTAGAGAAGGCCAAAGGGCAGCGGGAAACTAAACACACCCTTTCTGCGTATGGTATAATATAGGGTGCAGTTATCGGTACCCACCCAGGAGGAAGAACGTGGGACTCTTGAGTTGGATCATCTTTGGCGCCCTGGCGGGTTGGGTCGCCGGCGCCATCACGGGCACATCCCACCGCCACGGCTGCCTGCTGAACATCATCATCGGCGTCGTGGGCGCATTCATCGGCGGGTTGTTGATGGAGGTCCTGACCGGCCACGGCTTTTGGATCGGCTTTAATCTGCGCAGCTTTATCGTCGCCGTGATCGGCTCGGTGGTCCTTCTGGCCATTGCCGGCGCCGCACGGCGGTAGACAACGAGGGATTCACCACAAAGGCCGCCAAGCGCTCAAAGGGAATCTGCACTTGCGGTGCCTCCATTGGCCGGCACACGCGTCGCAAATGCGGAATACCTTTGGGTTCTTGGCGGCCTTTGCGGTGAGTCCCCCTCCCGCCTAGAGGCAGCGCCAGGCGCAGAGGTGGCAACGACCGGCCCGGCGCAGGCGGCACTCGAGTTGGGCGGTGATTGCGCCCAGCGCGGCAAGCTGCCCGCTCGTGACCTCGCAGCCGGCCGGCCCGCCGGCGACGAGCAAGCCGCGCAGCCGCTGCAGCTCGCCCAACGTCTGGGCCAGGCCGCGATGCACGAGGGGCGGGCCGGGCAGGCGGCTGAGCAACGGCCCATCCGGCGCCGACTCGCGCCCGGCCTTGGCACCCTCCGGCGGCAGCCGGCAGGCGAGCATACGCTCCAGGCCGGCCCAGGCGCTGAGGAAGGCGCTGAGCCCCTCCGATCCCTTGACCGGCGGCAGTTCGCCGTTGAACAGGCTGCGGTAGAGCAGGCGGACCAGCTCGGCATAGACTGCAGCCATAGCCTCCGGCATGACCGTGGAGCCGCCGTCATAGAGCCGGACACAGAGCGCATGCAGGTGGCGCAACTCGCCGGGATGGACCCCGGCCAGGCGGCCGGCCGCATACTTTTCCAGCGCATCGATGAGCCCCGGCAGGGCATCGTCGATGCGCTCTCTTTGCCTGCGCGTCAGGCGCAGGCCGGTGACCGCCTCGGGCAGTGCAAAGTAGGTGCGGAGCATCAGCGTCACGGTGCGGTCGATGCAGAGCAGCGCCAGCCGCCGGCCGCGCTCGCTACCCTCAGCGAGGAGAGCGAGGGCATGGCCGTAGACCTCTTCCAGGCCGGGGACCAGGCAGGGTGGGTTCATGGGCTCGCCTCACAGGGCCTGAACAGAGCGCGGTAGCAGGTGGAACGTCGGGAGGGCCAAACGCATCCCTCCTTCATTCTACCCTGCCCGGGCGTCCCCAGGCAAGAGCGATTCGGCCCCTTGCGGCTGGTACGAATGGGGGAGATGTCAGGGCCTAACGTCGAGCCGGGCGCCGGCGACCCAACACGACGACGGCCAAGAACACAGCCAGGAGGGCCGCAGCGACGATAGCCGTCCAGAACACCACCGGCTCGGCGGATTGCCTGACGGCGATGCCGGCAAAAGCCCAGAGGATGACCAGGGTGAAAGCGATATCGGCGCGCGTCCAGATGACGGTGAGGGTGATCCCCGCCGCTACAGCGAGCAGAATAGCCGCCCACACCTGCGGGGCGATGCCAAAGCCGGTGAAACCTGCCACAAAGAGCACGACGGTCACGTTGGAGATCGTCGCCACGGTGATCCAGGCCAGGTAGACGCTGAACGGCACGTGGATCAGCCACTTGACGGCCCGGCTCACCGCCCGGCGCCCGATGTCCAGCCGCAAGTAGATGACAATGAGCGAGCCCAGGAGGATGAGCATGGCCAGGAGGGAAAGGACGAACAGGTTATAGTGCCAGAGAAAGAGCCAGCCGATGTTGGCCGCCGAGGCCAGGACAAAGTAGCCGTCGACGCGGCGCGCATCCTGGTTGTGGGCCTGCGCGGGCAACGCCTGGTAGAGGACGAACCCAGCCAGCAGCAGGTAGATCAGGCCCCAAATGGCAAAGGTGAACCCGGCCGGCAGGAAAAAGACCGGGAAACGGTTGGCGACCTCACCGGTCGTCTGGTTGTTCAGCGGCAGGGCGTTGGCGAGATAGTTCACCACCACAACGGCGACAAAGGCGACGACGTTGGCAACCTGCCTGAGCAGATCCCGGCGCATTAACAGCCTCCTCTCGCTGACGGCGGTTACGCGGTTGCTCCTTCTGCAGGCTCCGCAACCTGTTATCGCCACTTCCCCGGCAGGGCCATCGTAGCCATAGCCTCCCGAAACCCGCGGAAGGGGGTGCCAGCGCGTAAATGCTATCATTGATAGCTTTGACGTCAGCAATAGGAGTGCCACGACGTTACCGGTTGGAGCACAGATCGCCCAAGCTGGTTGCGCGCCACTGCAGCGCCTGCCGCTTTGGCGATCACCGCACCGGCTGTTAGCCGCCGGCCATCCTCCGGCGCAACTCGGCGAGGTCCTCATCGCTGAGCCTCTCCGCATCGCACACGCGGGTCCGGCCGAGCAGGCAGAGGGCCAGCTCACGCCGCGTCAGCCATTCCTTGCCCGCGTCCATGGTTGACCTGGGGTGGGGGTAGACGTCTTCGGGCTGCACCGCCTCGGCGATGCGGTAGAGGTAGCCGGGCAGGTTGCCGTTGTGCTTGATGGTGCCGTCATCGTCGATCGAAACGATGGTCGGCTTGTGGGAAAAGACGCCGGCCAGGTGCCGGTCGGGCGTGATGGTGCTGCCCGGCCGCAGTGTTGTGAGCTCAGAAGGCGAGCCGTGATACCAGACTTTGCTTTCCTCGGGCATGGGCGGGCTCCTAGTTTGACAACTGTACTTGCCGTCGGGCTGACGGAGGCATCCGGGCACTCTGCTTCGCACAGGGCCCGGAGCGGAGGCTCTTGGGGGACCCCTCGCGTTCCTACGAGCTCCTGCCCCCGTCCGTCTGCCAAGAGACGGTAACGCGCGTCCCGGCGCCGGGCTGGCTCTCGATCAGCAGCCGCGCGCCGATCGCATCGGCTCGCTCGCGCATGATGCGCAGGCCCAGGTGCTCGCCCGAGATACCCCCGAAGGCAAAGCCCTGCCCGTCGTCGGCGATGCTCAGGAACACCCCCTGCAACTCCCCATCGTTGCTGTGCCGGTAGCGCAGGGTCACCGTGGCCGCCTCGGCCCTTGAATGCTTGGCCACGTTGTTCAACGCCTCCTGGGCGATGCGATAGAGGGCAACCTGTACGTCGGGCGGCAGCGAGCCATCGCCCACGACGGAGAGCGAGACGGGCACGCGCGAGCGGCCGGTGATAGCCTCGCCGAGCTGGCGCAGCAGGTCGCCCAGGCCCGCTTCGGTCAGCGCCGTGGGGCGCAGCTCCAGGAGCAGGGTGCGCATTTCGGCCAGGGCGCCGCGCGTGAGCTGGCGCAGCTCCTCCAGGCGGCGCCGGGCCTCCTCCGGCTTGCGCTCCCAGAGCCGCGGCAGCACCTCGGCGATCAGGCTGGCGGAGAACAGCGTCTGGCTCACGGCATCGTGCAGGTCGCGGGCCAACCGGCTGCGCTCGGCCGCGGCAGCAGACTGCTCCGCCTCTTCGTAAAGGCGAGCGTTCTCCATGGCGATGCCGACTTGCTGGCCGATACCGGCGAGAAGGGACGTTTCCTCGGGAGAAAGCCGGCGCAGGGCACAACTGCCGAGCTGCATGATCCCACACACCTTGCCCTTGGCCGTCAGCGGCACGCTGACGACGAGCTGCACGCCCTGCTGCTCCAACAGGCGCTTGAGCGGGCCATCCGGGTAGGCCGAGACCTGGCGGCTCACGGGGCGCTCTTGGCCGGCGGCCACTCTGGCCGCGCCGGCCAGGGGCAGCTGGGCGCTGAGGGTGGCCAGCTCTTTGCCCAAGCCCTGCTCGGCCATACGGATCAGAACCTGCTCATCCTCCTCCAGGCGGTAGGAGGCCCCAACCTCCATGCCGGTGACCTCCAGGGTCTTGCCCAGCGCGTCCTGCAGGATCTCTTCCAGGTTCAGCGAGCGATTCACGACGGCGGCGATGCTGTTCAGCGCGGCCAGCTCGCGGGTGCGGTCGGCCACCCGGCGCTCCAGCAGGGCATAGGACTCTTGGAGTTGAGAGGACATGAGATTGAACTGCTTGCCCATCTCCTCCAGCTCATCGCCGGTGCGCACCTGAATGGTCTGGCTCAAATCGCCGCCGGCCACGCTCTTGGCCGCGGCGATGAGTTCGGCGACCGGCCCGGTAATGCGACGCACAGCAAAGGTCACCACAAGCGCCGGCACCAACACCCCCAGGATCAGCAGGAGGTAGAGAAAGCGCGTGTAGCCCTGGCTGGGTGCCAGCAGCGCATCCCAGTTCTCCTCCACGACAAGACCCCAGGGCGTGCCGGGCACGGGGGCATAGCTGGCCACGATAGGCCGGCCGTTGACATCGCGGGTGCGCAGGTCGCCCACATGGCGCGCCAACACCTCTTGCACAGCAAGCTGGGTCGAGAGGTTGTGGCCGATGCGGGTGGGGTCGGTGTGATAGATGACCCGGCCCTGCGCATCAACCAGATAGCAGACACGAGAGCCAGCCGCACTGCTGCCGGCGGTGCCGATGCGCAGCTTGACGATGCCGCCATAAAAGGCGCTGACCTCCGTGGCCCCCAGGCGGAACATGCCGGCGATGATGCCCTTGAACTCGCCCTCCAGGTTGGTGATGGGCACGGCCACAACAATCACTTCGGCGCCCCCAGATCCGTCGCTCACGATACTAGAGTAGGCGGCCCCGCCCGAGCGCACGATCTGGCGAAAGTAGGTGCGGTCGGACCAATCCTGGCGCGCTGTCGCCCACTGCGGCTCTGTGGCGACCACGGTGCCGCGGCTATCCAGGATGACCACACCACCATCAAAGACGACCAGCCGATCGCGCGCCTGCCGAAGGGCGGCGCTCTGCGTGGCCGGATCGTCGCTGTGGATGCCCGAGGTGCGGGCCAGAGAGCTGAGCAGGTCGGCATACTGGGTGACGTCGGCTGCCAGTTGGCCGGCCGATAGCCGGGTCAGCTCCCGGTTGCGGCCGATAACCAGGTCCTCCGTCACCCGCTGGTAGGCATAGAAGGTAACCAGCGCCACAGCCAGCAGGATGATGGCCGTGGGCACAAAAGACCAGGCGATGATGCGGAAACGCAGGCTGCGCGGCGCCCTCAACAACATGGACCGCCTCCGTCAACGGCCTCGCTCTGCGCCCCCTCGATCTCGCGGCAGACGCCAAACAGGGTATCCACCGGCGCCCGACCCAGGGTGAGAATATCATCCCAGGCGGCATAAGCCAGGCGCCTGGCCTCATCCATGTTGGGAAAGATCTCAGCGACCACCGAATAGCCTTTGAGGTGGCCGTCGGCAAAAGCGGCGAGGTCCATCTCCTTGGCCTGCGCCGGGAACTCGTCGCGGACAAAGCCGACCCACTCATCCACCAACGAAGCGCGGGCCGGCTGCAGCAGGTTGGCGCGAGCCATGGCACGGCCGTACTGTTTGCTGATGAGGAAGCGAACCAACTCCCAGGCCGCATCGGGGTGGCGCGTGCCGGCATAGATGCCAAAGCCGTCGGTAGTGGCCAGGGTCACGCGGCGCGCCGGCCCCGCCGGCATCGGCGCCACGCCCACGCGGAAATCGGCGCGGCTGAGGATGGTCTTTAGCGCCCAGGAGCCGTCCTCGAGCATGGCCGTTTTGCCGGCCAGGAACGCTTCGGCAATCCCACTCTCCTGCACGGCCGGCAGCGTGGCCATCACACCATCATCCCACATGCGGGCGCGTAGCCAGCTCACAGCGTCCAGCGCCTCTGGGGCCGCCATCAAGCAGCAGGTGGGGTCGTTGGGGTCTACCAAGTGCCCGCCCCAAGCGTTCACGTGCACCTGAATGCGCTCCCAGGAGACGTCCAGCATGCTGCCCCACAGGTCGGTCTGTCCATCCCCATCGCGGTCGTGGGTCAGGCGGCTCATCGCGCCCTGATAGTCGTTGAGGGACCAGCTCGCGTCGGGATAGTCGACGCCGTAGCGATCAAAGAGGTCCTTGTTATAGTAGAGGGCCAGGGCGCCGTGATACTTGGGCAGCCCATACTGGTGACCGTCGCGGGTAAAGAAGGAGTGGTACTGGGCCGCATCCCAATCGTTGATGATCGATGCGTCCAGGTCAGCGGCCACATAAGGGCGCAGGTCCAGGGTGTAGCCCTTTTGCGCCCAGATGGGAAAGTGGGCGCAGCAGCCCTGGAAGACATCGGCCGCGGTGCCCGACTGCATCTCGGAGAGCATCCTGTCTTCCAGATCCTCCGGGTCCGGGACGTAAAAGACGCGAATGTTGGGGTGTGTGGCGTGGAACTCGGCCAGCATCTCTTGCGCCATCGCCGGGAACCACTCGGTCCGCCAATCCTGGTAGACGAGTTGCACCTTCTGGCCCTGCCCGGGCGTGGGCGTAGCCGACCGCAGCCCACAGGCGGAAAGGGCCGCACCCGCCGCGACGGTGCCGGCCAGGCGCAAGAAACCGCGCCTCGTGATCTCTGGCGGGGCTTGCTGGGAAGGAGCCAACGTTGGCTGCTGGTGCGGGGCAAGCGGAGCACTCTCGGGCATGGTATCCTCGCGGCAAGAGAAGCCTCCGGGCCGGCGATGGGCCACCCGCGCGATCCCGGAACACGCAGGCAAGCGCAGTATACCACACGTGTAAGGTGGAGGCAACGGGGCTGGCCGGATGGCCAGTTGAGAGACTCGCTGCCGCGCCAGCTACGGTTCCCGCCACGTGACCGGTGTGCGGGATGGCGCTCTGTTCTATACTAGAGGCGCAGATAATAGAACTCGGGCAGCACCATCTTGCCGGAGGTCACAGCACTCAGCACAACCAGCACTCACGCGGGCGGCGCCACTGCCCCCCCCCCGGGTCTTCAAGGCGCAAGCCGGATGCGGTGTTACAGCGGCAGGCCGCAGGTTCTGATGGGTGCTGGAACCTCCGAGAGAGTGATACCACGTAGATACTGTCACAACCCGAGGCCCAGTGGCGGGCGGCGAATCCGATCGGCAAATGCGCTGCAAAGCCTCTGGGTGATTTCACAGGTGAAGCGATGCGCGTTCTGCTGGCGGATGACCAAACTGAGGTGCGTTCGGCGTTGCGGCTGCTTTTGGAGCAGTTGGAGCTCTGCATTGCCGGCGAGGTGGCGGACAGGGCGATGCTCCCGGCAGCGGTGGAGGCGCTGGAGCCCGACCTGGTGCTGCTGGACTGGGAACTCGGCGCGCGGCGCGGCGAGGCCCCAGCAGGGCGCGAGATGATCCGCGAGCTGCGCGCTCGGCAGCCGCAGGTGGCAATCATTGCCCTCAGCAGCCATCCGGAGGTGCGCGCGGCGGCCCTGGCGGCCGGGGCGGATGGGTTCGTCAGCAAGGGCGATGCGCCGGACGCTCTGCTGGCGGCGCTGCGAAAGCATCACCAGAAGTTAAGGCCGTCGGGCTAAGGAAGGCAAAGCCCCAGCCCGGAGCGTAGCGGAGGGGTCTGTCGATCTGCTGGATGCGGCGCCCTATGAGCTTTCGCCTTGCCTGCACGGCTTCCAGGGGAGAGGAGATTCCGCTGCCACGGCCCAGCACGGTGAAGTACGCGAGGCGGCGGTTCAGATGAAGGGCGCCAGGGGTGCATCGTCCCAGACCTGGGCTTCGATGTAGCGCTCGGGCGCAAGCTTGCCCTCGGGGTTCCACTCCTGGGGCAGGCCGAAGCGGTGCACCAGCTCCGGCAGGTCGCTGACGGTATAGACCTGCCCACGGTAGGGTTTGCCGTCCCGATAGCGCATGGCGGGGAAGAGGTCGCCATAGGTAAAGCTGATACTGAGCGGGTCAAAGGCGCCGAGCGGGATGCAGAGCTCGCGCCCATCACGGTACCATTCCTTGACCCAGGGGCACGGTCCGAGGGTCATGTAGTGGGGCACAGCACGACGCGGGCGCCCACCTCGGGCGATAAAGAGCTGGCGGATGCGCGCCTCCAGTTCGCGGCGCACGCACATATAGTCCGGCGCGCGCCGGCTGGCAAAGATGCTCCCCTCGCGACGAATCCCTTCGAGCACCACCTCCGCCTCGGCAAGTGACAGGTCCGAGAGGTTCCTGAAAGGCCCCTGCGCGGCCTCGTAGTAGTGATGCAGCGTATCCGGATATATCGACACAGAGAACGCCCCCCCGTTGCGATAAGCCCATTCTATGGGTTTACGGGGAGGCGTCAAAGCTCTACTGGTTGGAGCGGCTATCCGGAGCGCTTGGTCACGACGATCGGCCCGCCGAAGAGGCGATACTCGTCCATACGACAAGAGTTGATGAGGGTGCCGTTGTAGACGGTCATATCCGGGCAACTGTCGCACATATCCACCCGCCCGTCGGGCTGCAGGTCCGGCGCCTGGATGATGGCGATGGACTGCACGCAGAGGCGCTCAAAGAGCCGCCAGGGCCGGCGCAGGATGCTGCGCAGCCAGCGGCCGGCGGCGCGGCGCGTAGCTCTATCCCAGGGGGAGAGCAAAAAGACCTTGGCGCCGATGTTGGGGGAGGAGAGGTAGGCCAGGTAGGTGCCCTTGAACCAGTGATGGCCGGTCTGCGCCAGCTCCATCGTGCGCTTGCCGAGCGAGCCCAGGACCTCTCGCCGTGTGCCCACACAGGCGGCGATGAGCCACTTGTAAGAAGAGTGCAGAAGCGTCCCGCCGAGATAAGCGCAGGGCTGGTAGAGGGGAGAGTGCTCGTGAATGAGCGCATAGAGCTGCGGCGAGGTGACAAACTCTTCCTCAAAGCGGTCGGTGATGTAGCTCAGCCGGCCGAACTCGACCTCCCGGTCGGCCAGGTCGCGGGCGATGTGCACGTCGGTGGTGGAGGTGCGATAGGTGATAAAGACGAGACCGTGGACGCGGTCCATATGGGCCTGGCCCCAGCGCACCACGTCGGGCACCTCGTGAAAGGTGGAGGGGTAGACGGTCGAGTTAAAGATGACGCACACCCCTCCACCCTCGTGGAACACCATATCCGCATAGTGCTGGCGCAGCTCATTCAGCTCCGCCTCGCTCTTGCCCTGCCACTGGGGGCGGCCCTGATGGCTGTCGATGTGGATGGTAAAGCCGGCCAGACCGGCGCGCTTTAGCTCGCGCAGGAACTCGCGGGTGAGGGCTATGCCGTTGGTCAGGATGACCGGCTTGATGCGCTGCTCAGCGGCAAAAGCGACAACATCGAGAATCTGCGGGTGCAGCAGGGGCTCGCCGCCAGCGATGGAGAGGTTGTCCGGATTGCGCCACTTTTTGAAAAAGAGGATCTCGTCCTTGATCTCCTCGAGGGGCTTGTGGCCCGAGAGGTGCTGCCGGTAGCAGCCCTCACAGTGCAGGTTGCAGACGTCGGTCACCTCGAGCCAGGCGATGGGGTTGTCGTTCAAAGACCAGGGAAGGCGGTACAGGTCGCGCTTTTCCAGCGCCATGGGAACCTCCTGCAGGTAGCCAAGGCCTCAACGGCGAAGGGAGTCCTCAGCCCCCCGGGCCGGCCGGGGGCGGCAGCACTGCTCGCCCCTGGCACAACACCCGAACAGGCTGGGGACTCCCTTCGCCTATCGCAACCCATGCTCACGGTGCTGCAGCACGAGGGTTGCCTGGTTCGGCAGGGCCGCAGACTATACAGCCCTGTTCCCATTGTACGACCTGTGCTCCCCACGCACAAGGCCCCTTTGACCCCCACCGTTTTGCCCTGGTGTAGCGGGGGTCAGATCCCCAAATCTTGCCGGAGCTGCTCGTACTCCTCACGCGTGATCTCGTCGCGCGCGTAGCGACAGCGGATGATCTCCAGAGCATCATCCCGCGGCTCCGGCTTGGGCTCCACCGTTCGCTCCGGCGCCGTGCCGCCGAGAATGCCCGAGCGCCCCAGCGCCCAGACGGCTATGCCAACGGCGGCGATGATCAGGACGACGAACATGAACAAGAGGACCAGGATCAGCAGAATGCTGCCGGACAAGAGCGCAGTCATGAACCCTCCCCAGGTGCAATCTCCTGCATTACTGGGTTTATCATCCTCTCCGGAAACAGCAAGAAACGTGCCAGCCGAGAGCACGAAGGGCACGAAAGGAACGCGAAAGGCACGAGAAGTAGGGCGAGGGAGGCGCAGACAAAGCGCCATCTCTCCAAGCGAGAGGGCTCGTAGCGCGCATGAAATGCGCCTGCACGCGCCATGGCGAGGGTTACGCCGTGTTCGTGCTCGTTACGGTTTGCCGCCACGGCGGGGAGCGGCGCGATTCCCGCTCACCATGAGCCCATACCTGTCTGCTATACGGGCGTAACCACAGCGAGGAGGATGCCGCTCTCCAGGCTCACGGTCGCCGGCGATTCCGTGAGGACGTTGGAGATGCCGCGAGGGATGCCGAAGGGGAGAGTCTCGCCGCGCAGAGGGTACTCTAGGCCGCTAGTGCGGACCCCGCAGGCGTCGCCGCCGACCGGCAACAGCGAGACAAGATCGCCGGGGCGGCCGCGGATCTCGGCGCGGCTGTGGATGGCGAAGAGGCGCTGCCGGCCGGCCAGGATGCTCACCCGCACGCCGGCCAGGTCCGCCATGCCCAGGAGGAGGATATTGGCCAGGGAATGGTCGAGCCGGCCACCGGTGGCGCCAAGCAGAGTAATCTCTTCCGCGCCCTCTGCCAGGGCGGTGCACACCGCCAGCTCGGTGTCCGTCTCATCCTTGCGCGGCGAGTGGCGGATCACCCGGGCGCCGCGGGCCGCGAGCTGTGCCTGCACCTTGGGCGGCGCCGAGTCCAGGTCGCCCACGAGGATGTCCGGCCACCAGCCGTGCGCCAGAGCCGCGGCCGCCCCCCCGTCGGCGGCGACGATGAGGTCGGCGCCGCGCACCGCCTCCTCCACCTCGGGCGTCACGTCCAGTTCGCCGTGAGCGATGACGACCGCTTTCCTGGCCACGGGGTTACCCTCCCACATCCAGCGCCGCCAGCACACGCTCTTTGAGGGCCGAGAACGGCGCACTGGTCACCATACTCCGTTTTCTCGGCCGCGGCAAATCAACCTCCTGCGTCAGGCAGATGCGCCCCGGGCGCGGAGTCAGCACATAGACGCGGTCCGAGAGGAAGAGAGCCTCCTCCACATCGTGGGTGACAAAGAGGACCGTCTGCCCCAAGCGCGCCCAGATGCCCAGCAGCCACTCCTGCAGCGAGGTGCGAGTGAGGGCATCCAGGGCACCGAACGGCTCGTCGAGCAGGATGGCCGGGCTGTGCTGCAGGACGGCGCGCAGAAAAGCCGCGCGCTGCTTCATCCCCCCGGAGAGGACGGCGGGGTAGCTATCCTCAAAGCCGGCCAGGCCGAAGAGCGGCGTCAACGCCTTGGCCTCGCGGCGAGCCTCCGCGCGCGGGCGGCCGGCGATCTCGGGGCCGAGGATGGCGTTATCCAGCACCGTGCGCCAGGGCAAGAGCAGGTCCTTCTGCGGCATGTAGGCCACCCGGCCCGTGCGAACCGGGGCGTCCCGGCCATCCAGCAGGACTTGGCCGCTGTCGGGCTCCAGCAGGCCGCAGATAATGTTGAACAGGGTGCTCTTGCCGCAGCCGCTCGGGCCGATGAGCGAGACGAACTCGCCCGCGGCGGCGTACAGGTCCACCGCGCGCAGCGCCTCGACAATCCGCCCGTCGACGCGGAACGCCTTGCTGACCCCCGCCACCTCTACCGAGATGCCGGGGGGAATACCAGAGTCCATCCATCACCTCCAGGCGCCAGCCCCAGGCATTAGCCCCCAGGCGTCAGCCCCAGGCATTAGCCACAAGCATTGGTCAGCGTAGCCACGAGCACAGCGGCGCCGTCGGCAGCAACAGCGTCGAAGGCCCGCCGCAGGGCGGCAAACACGGCATCCTCCTCGCCACTGACCAGCGTGCTGAGCGGCCCAACCCGCGTCTCCAGACCCGGGCCCTTCAGCGCCTCGATGGCCGCATCAATGGGCGGGATAAAGTCACCTCGCCCCAGCGGGTAGGCGCTAACCTGTACGGTAATCGTCATGGTGAAACACTCCTCCTATATGCGCAGGCTTGTGCACCCTGGCCACGAGCAGTGCGCCGAAGGGCCGCAGACAGGTGCGCCCCAAGCCTTCGAGCAGGCCGGCGTGCCCCAGCCCACGGCCGTTGGGCAAGACGAAGAGGCTCGAGCTCCAGCGCACGCGGCCATAACGCCGCAGCAGCCGCACCAGTTCGGGCGGCGAGAAGAAGTGAGCCCGGTCGAACGGCGGCGCCTTGCGCCATGCCCAGGGGCTCCAGCGGTTCAGCACGGCCACCACCAGCCGCCCTCCCGGCCGCACGGCGGCCCACATCGAGGCCACCGCGGCCGCCGGATCGCGGACGAACTCGAGCATGGTTACAGTATACACCAGATCGAACCGCTCGGGCTGCAGGGGCAGGGCGTGAGCATCGCCTTGGATCAGGGAGGCGGGCAGGCCCTTGGCGGCCGCCTGGCGCAGCATCGGCCAGGAGGCGTCCACGCCCACTACCTGCGCCCTCGCCCCGACCACGAGGCGCGCAAAAAAGCCGGTGCCCACGCCGACCTCCAGCGCCCTTTCGCCGAGGGCCGGCTCCGCCATCTGCAACAGGAGGTCTCCCTCCAGCGCCCCGGCAACGCGCCCGAGCGGCGTATCGAACCAGGAATCGTAGAATGGGGCCAGTTCGTCGAATGGGTTGGTCTGCATGTGCGCCAAGCTCCGGTGGACATACTGCGTACCACGTACTGGGTAAGGTCGCAGAGCGTCGGCTATGCCCCTTGCGCAGTACGTGGTACGCAGTACGAACTACTAGCAGCCCGCAGCGATCATGATGGCTGCGCCAAGGGGGGCGCCAGACGAGAGGCGCCATACAAGCCATCGAAACCAATGCGGCAGATCACTAGGGCGTGTTTTCAAATCCAGCCGAGGCGGCTCCCACGCCGCCGGTCTGCCGGATACGGCGACTCCTTCGGAGCCTTCAACTTGCCTGCTGCGCGGCTTACACGCCAAGCCAATGCGGCAGATCACTAGGGCAGAAACTCGTTGGTAAAGGCCTTGCTTGCGTCGACGGCCTTGGGCAGCAGGCCGTGGCTGTTCATCCAATCCGCATACCCCTGCCAGACCTCCGGCTTTTGCTCGCCCCAGCGCGGCGCATCATCCTGATAGCGTGGGCTGAGCCATTCCTGGCTCTTGCGCACGAGCTCCGGATTAGCCTCCGGCGCGGCCTTGATCAGGATCTCGGCCGCCTCGCCGGGGTTCTCAGCGGCATACGCATAGCCGCGGGCTGTTGCCGCCATAAAGCGCCGCACCACATCCGAGCGCTCGGCGATGGCCTCTTCGCTGGTGACGATCACCGGCGTGTAATAGTCCGGTAGGCAGTCGAACCAATCGGAGAAGCGGACCATGTTCACGGGCATGCCGCGCAACTCGGCCTCCACACCTTCCCAGCCTTCATAGATCCAGGCCACGTCGAGATCGCGCTGGATGGCCGTCAGCGGGTCGCTGAGGCCGGTGGTGACGAACTCGACAAGACTCACGTCGCCGCCGTCGCACTTCATCAACACATCGAGGACCTGGCTCTCGATGGGCAGGCCCCAGGAGGCGTACTTTTTCCCTTCCAGATCCTTGGGGCTGGTGATGCCTCGATCCTGCAAAGAGACCAGGGCCGAGGTATTGTGCTGCACGACGGCCGCGATAGAGACCACCGGCACATCCGTAGCGCGGGCGTTGGTCACTTCCTCCTGGAAGGAGATGCCGAAATCGGCCTTGCCGGCGGCAACAACGGCCACCGGCGTGCCGCTCTGGCCGGGCTGGACAATCTCCAGGTCTAGCCCCTGCTCCGCATACCAGCCCTTGTCTTGTGCGACAAAGATGCCGGTATGGTTCGTGTTGGGCGCCCAATCCAGCATCAGGGTGACCTTGGTATTGGCCTTGGGCTGAGCGGCGCAGCCGGCAACAGCGAGAGCAGCCAAGGTGGCCAGAGCCACGCGGTAGAAAGCCTTGATAGTGTTCATATTGTGCTCCTCCTTGGGTGACCTGTATGGTACGTCAAACGTCGTCAGTCATCGGTCATCAGTCTCGTCTCACGCGTCTTCTCACGGTTCACGGATCACGTTTGACGCATGGCGTCAGCCGATTTCCTCCCACTGCTCCTCGCGCGCTCGCGTATGATACCAGGGCAGGGCCAGGCGCTCCACAGCGCCGACGGCCAGAAAGAGAACGATGCTCAGAAGCGAGGTAACAGCAATGGCCGCAAAAACCTGCTCGGTGAGGAACGAGTTGGAGGAGCGGATCATATAGACGCCCAGCCCACGGCCGGCCCCCACCCATTCGCCGATGATCGCCCCGACGACGCTGTAGGTGATGGCGATGCGCAGCCCGGAAAAGAAACCGGGCAGCGCGCCAGGCAGCCGCACCTTGAAGAACACCTGGCGACGCGTGGCGCCCATCGAGCGCAGCAGAGCCAAGAGATCGGGGTCGGCGGCGCGCAGGCCGTCCGCCGTGGCCACGGCAATAGGGAAAAAGCATACCAGTGCCACAACCACCACCTTGGGCGCCGTGCCGTAGCCGAGCCAGATGACTAGAAGAGGCGCCAGGGCCATGATGGGGATGGTCTGCGAGGCCACCAGGAGCGGGTAGAGCACACGGCGCAGCAGCGCCGAGAGGTCCAGGGCCACAGCCAGGGTCAGCCCGGCAGCGAGGGCCAGGACCAGGCCCAGCACCGTCTCCAGGACCGTCTGCGCGGCATGCCAGGCCAGCATCCGCCAGGTAGCCGCACCGGCGCGCGCAATCTCCAGCGGCGCCGGCAGAAGCCACTTGGGCACCGCCAGCCCCGAGGCCACGAGCTGCCAGGCGACGACCAGCGCCGCCAAGAGGGCCAGCGGCGGCAGGAAATCGCGAGTTGAAGGTTTACCGTGCACGTTGGGCTCCCGGAGTACTGCGCATTGTGTAAGGTTGCCTCTTGTGGCGTGTCCTGCTCAGAGCGAGGTTACGTATTATGCAGTACGTTTGACGTTTCACGCCCGACACCATCGCAGCAAAACAAAACGGCTGCCTGACCTCATGGGTTCGGCAGCCGTAGTACGCTCTCTGAATGCCTCCCTACGCTGGTATTACCCAGGTCAGGTGTAGGGGTCGGTGACAAAGCGGCCACCCTCTCAGCCCGGCTCTTCCGAGCTCCCCCAGCATATCTATGCGGATGTTGGAGGCATTATACCCCGGCGGCGGGTCGGTTGTCAATTTCGCCGGCGGGCGCAGGCAAAAGCCGCGCCTAGTACCGCCGCCGCTGCGGCCCATAGGCGCGGAAGGGCGTTCGCGGCTCCAGGCTCAGCCAGTCGCCCGCCTCGTCCAGCCGGGAGAGGGAGCGCAGGAGGTCCAGGGTCACCCAGCGCGAGGCCTGTGGCCTGGCGGTGTACTCCCACAGCCCATAGGGCCCCTGCAGTCCACGCACAAACTCGACCGCGCCCTGCACGCGTACGTCCTCTAGGGTCGCCCCCACCCGCCAGGCCAGATCCAGGATAACCCCCAGATCGTAGCGAGCATAATGGGTAAGAAAGCCCCACGCCGGCTCCAGCCCGATCAGCCGAGCCACCTCAAAACCCAGGGCATACTGCTCCCGCGTTTCGCGGCCCAGCAGGAGGTCCAGCGCTCGCTGTGCCGCCGGGCTGTGCCGCCGCTCGGGGTGGTAGGCCAGGCAGAGAAGCACCCCTGTGGTGTTGGAGCGACAGCCCCAGCGCGAGTGGGCCAGGCGCCGGTAGCCCGCGACGCGGCCATACACGCCGCCGGCGATGCCCGTCGGCCAGGCCCCGTCCTCCAGCCGCCGGGCCAGGAGCCAGTCGTAAGCTCGTTCCGCTCGCGGGTCGGTGGCATAGCCCGCCAGCGCCAGCCCGCGCAGCGGCCGCGCCGTCTGCAGAGGCACCATCGTGTAGCCCTTGCGCCCTTCCGGCTCGTCGGCATCACCCGGTAGCGGCCACTCGCCGTCCTCGCCTTGCAGCGAAAAGAGATACTCCGCGCCTCGGCGCACGGCGGGATGCTCCGGCCCCAGGCCCAGGTAGCCGAGCCGCGCCAGAGCCTGCGCCGTTGCATACAGCCGCGACCCAAGGTGCATCCCGGGGATGGCATCCCCATCCCATGAGCCATCGGTCTGCTGCTGCGCCAGCAACCCAGCCACGAGCGGGTCCACCTCGCGCAGGGCCTCCAGCTCACGCACCTCGGCGTCACCCGCCGCCCGCCCGAGCACCTCGCGCAGCGCCAATCGGCGCAGGCAGGGCGAAGGATCCGCCAGCAAAAGCGCCGCCCAGGTCATCGCTCACCTCCGAATGGGAACTCGCTGGAACTCGGTCGAGCTCGCACGTGTGCCTCTCTCTCCGCCAGCTCTCGCAGAACACGCCTCCTACCGCAGATGTCGTAGTAGCGAGTTCACTCGCCCAAACAGCAAGCGGCAGCTCGACGCGCTGAGCGGGGCTCGTGCGCATATGCTGCTCGTGGGAACTCTTGGGCTCTCTTTCCTGTTCCGAGTTCCCTCAGTTTCCAAGAGTCCCCACGAGTTCCCGCAAATAGACCGCCGTGGGCGTATCCCCCGCCGCCACCTCCTCCGGCGTACCGCCGGCGACCACACGCCCGCCCTGCGGCCCGCCGCCCGGCCCCAGCTCCAGCAGCCAGTCGCACGCCGCCAGAAGGTGCGGGTGATGCTCCACGACGAGCACGCTGTGCCCGGCCTCCACCAGCCGCCTCAGCACGCCCACCAGCCGCGCCACATCATCCAGGTGCTGGCCCACCGTGGGCTCGTCGAGGATGTAGAGTGTCTCCCCGTTGGCCCGCCGGCAGAGCTCGGCCGCGATCTTGAGCCGCTGCGCCTCACCGCCGGAGAGGGTGTGCCCGGGTTGGCGCAGCACCAGGTAGCCCAGCCCCACGTCGCGCGCCGCCTGCAGCGGCCGGCGCAGGTGCTCCGACTCGCCAAAGGCCTCGCAAGCCTGCTCGATGGTCAGCGCAAAGGCGTCTGGCAGGGCCAGGCCGTGCAGGCGTACGTCCCAGGCCTCCGGCACACAGCCGGAGCCGCGGCAGATATCGCAGGGCGCATAGATCGCCGGCAAGAAGCCCATATCCGTCTTGATCTGGCCGGCTCCGCCACAGGCTGAGCAGCGCCCGCCCAACTGCTGAGCATCCAGCCCCAGGGCGCGCGCGTCCTCGCTTTCCGCATAGAGAGCGTAGAGCGGCCTGGCCAGGCCCAGAAAGGCTGCAGGGCTGTGCAGCCCCGCCCGCGACTGATCCACCACGACGGTGCGCGCCGGCGCGCCCTCGATCCCCCGATGCTCGCCGGGCTCGATGGGCTCGCGGGCCACCGAGGTTGTGTAGGCCTTGGGCGCCAGCGCCCGGCCCAGGGTGTCGATGATCAGCGAGCTCTTGCCCGAGCCGGACACGCCGCACACACCCGCCAGCACGCCCAGCGGCAGGCGAATATCCTCGCCGCGCAGGTTGTTGGCTCGCGCTCCGAGGAGGCTGAGCCAGCCACGGGGCGCACGGCGCCTGGGCACGCTCACCGGCCCCCGCTCACGCAGCCGGCGGCCGGTGGGCGTATCCGCCTGCGCCACGACGTCCGGCGGGCCCTGGGCCACCACCTCGCCGCCCGCCGCGCCCGCACCCGGGCCCATGTCTACAACGTGGTCGGCCGCGCGGATAAGCAGCGGATCGTGTTCGACGACGATCACAGTGTTCTCCTCGTCGCGCAAGGCGGTAAGGGCGCCGAGGAGGGCCTGCACCTCGCGGGGATGCAGCCCACGGGTAGGCTCATCGAGGAGGACGGTAAGGGAGGTCAGCCCGCCACCCAGGAGCCCCGCCAGGCGCACGCGCTGCGCCTCCCCGGCCGAGAGGGAGCCCGCCGGCCGGCGCAGGTGCAGATAGCCGAGCCCGACCTGCTGCAGGAAGTGTAGCCGCGCTCGCGCCGTATGCAGAGCCGCTGCAGCGAGCTCGTCTGTCCCTTCTAGCGTGTCCGGACGCCGGCGGCCCTGTTTGTACAGCCGATGCGGCTCGGGAACTCGCTCCAAGAGCGCCGCCAGTTCGCTCAGGGGCATCTCGCCCAGGCGCTGCATGTTGGCCCCGGCCAGGGTTACGGCCAGATACTCGGGGCGCAGGCCGGCGCCGCCGCAGTCGGGGCAGGGCTCCGTGTCGGTATAGGTGCCGCCCATGTCCCAATCGCGCACCCAGCCGTAAAAGCCGGGGAAGGGGAGTTCGGCAGTGTGCACGCGCCCGCTGCGGCTGCGAAAGGTGACCGGCAATGGCTCTGCCGTACCGTAGAGGAAGGCCTGCTGCGCCTCGGAGCTCATCGCGTTCCAGGGGGTGCTTGCCGGGTCGAACCCATAACGCGCCGCCAGCGCCTGCACCATGTCGTAGCCGCCGTTGCCGGGCTCGCCGAGGTAGCCCTTGGGAAAGAACCCCGGCGAGTACATGGCGCCAGCGCAGAGGGGTTGCTCGGGATGGATGATGAGCTTGTCCGGCCGGGGGACCTGCAGCGTGCCCACGCCGTGGCAGGTGCGGCAGGCGGCGGCGTAGGTGGCCGGGTTGAAGTGACGCGGCTCGGCCATCGGGGCGACGGCGCCGCAGGCGGGGCAGGCCCAGCCGCGCCCGGAGCGCTGCATGGCCGTGCTGCAGTCCGTACAGGTTCGCTCACCCAGCCGCGCCAGGAGCAGCGCCAGGTGATGGGCCAGCTCGGTCGCCGTGCCGACGGTGGCGCGCGGCTCGTACAAGCGCCGCTCGGGGCTGACGGCTACCGTCACGCCCAGGCCGCTCACCTCGCCCACCGGCACCTCGGGCCCCTCGCGCGTGCTCTGGCGCTCGTAGAGGGAAAGGCTTTCCAGGAAGCGGCGACGCGCCTCGGCCTCCAGCACGTCGCCCACCAGACTGGACTTGCCGGACCCCGACACGCCCGTCACTACGGTCAGCTTGCCCTTGGGCAGGTCCACGCTAACGCCACGCAGGTTGTTGGCCCGCGCATCGCGGATGCGGATAGGGTCCCAGCAGCCGCCACCACGAGGCACAGGCACGGCGTTGGGGTGCAGTTGCGCCTCCTCGGCCAGTGCGCGCCCCGTCTCCGACTCTGCGACCTGCGCCAGCCCGGCGGGCGGCCCGGCATAGACGAGCCGCCCGCCCTCCGGCCCCGCGCCTGGGCCCAGGTCGATCGCCCAGTCTGCCGCGCGGATGACGTCCGGGTTGTGCTCGACGACGACCAGCGTCGCCCCGGCCCGCACCAGTCGCTGCAGCATGGCCAGCAAACCGGCCAGGTCCTGTGGGTGCAGCCCGGTGGAGGGCTCGTCGAGCACGACCAGGCTCCGAGCCAAGGAAGCGCGGCCGAGGAACTTGGTCAGCTTGACCCGCTGCGCCTCGCCGCCGGAGAGGGTCGGCGAGGGCTGGCCGAGGGTCAGGTAGCCCAGGCCGATATCCTGCATGGCCTGCAGGATGCGCAGGGCCGCCTGCCGCTTCGCCTCCGTCCAGCCCGCGACAGGCCCCTTCCGCAACAGCGCCAACGCCGCGTCCACGCTCAACTCGTAAAAGTCGGCGATGGCCAGCTCGCGCCCGCCCAGGGTCGCCCGCGCCTCCTCCACTCTGGGCGAAAACCGCCGCCCTCCGCAGGCCGCGCAGGGGATCCAGGTGGAGGGGAGGTAGCGCATCCGTACCTCCAGCGCCCCCATGCCCTGGCACTCCGGGCAGGCGCCCTCCGGGCGGTTGAAGGAAAAGTGTGAGGGCGAGAGGCCGGTCTGGGCGGCGAAGCAGTCGCGCACCAAGTCGGCCAGCTTGGTGTAGGTAGCCGGGTTCGAGCGGGCGTTCGGGCCGATAGGGCTCTGGTCGACCATCACCGCCTTCAGCCGCCGCCCCTCAATAGCCCGGCAGCCCATCGGCTCGCCTGTGGTCAGCGAGGCGACCAGCACATCCTCGACCAGCGTACTCTTGCCCGAGCCGGAGACGCCCGTGACCACCGTCAGCCGCCCTAGGGGGATGGGCACGTCGATCTCGTGCAGGGTGCGCAGGTAGGCGCCGCGCACGGTCAGGAAAGCTTTGGGCGCCGGCCGTACCTCGGGCGCCGGGCCGCGCTCGCGCAGGCTGAAGAAGCGCCCCGTGGGCGTATCGGCCCGCCAGAGCTCGGCCGGCGTGCCGCAGAAGGTGATCCGGCCACCCTCGCCGCCCGCGCCCGGCCCCAAGTCCACCGCCCGGTCGGCCACGGAGGCGGCCAAGCGATCGTGTTCCACATAGATCACCGGGCCGGCCAGACGGCGGAAGGCGGGCAGCAAGCGCGCCACGTCTGCCGGGTGCTGGCCGACGGTGGGCTCGTCGAGGACGTGGAGCATATCCTCCAGGCGGCTGATGAGGGCCACCGCCAGGCGCACGCGCTGCGCCTCGCCGCGCGACAGGGTAGGGGAGGGCCGATCCAGCCCAACGTAGCCGAGGCCCACGGCGGTCAGGGCCTCCAGCCGGCGCTCGATCTCGCGTTTGGGCCGCGCCGCCCCGGCGGGCAGATCCACTCCGGCCAGGGTTACCCGCGCCTCGTCCACCGACTGGGCCAACAACTCCGGCAGGCGCAGGCCGGCCAGGCACACCGCAGCCGCCTCCGGGTGCAGGCCGGTCTGCGCGCAGCGGGCGCAGCCCCGGCCCTCGCAGTGCGGGCAGGGAGTGTGAAAGTGGGTGGGCTCCAGGTCACCGAACCAAGTGCCGCACTCGACGCAGACCGCCGCCCGCGCCAGGCGCTCCCGGCGCTCGCCCAATTCCAGGAAAAGCGCTTGCGCCCCCAACGCCGCCGCCCGCCGCACCGCTGCGCGCGCCTCCACAGCGGGGAGCGCACCCGAAGCCTTGGCCACGACGACCTCGAT
>DAOUGZ010000127.1:0-3307 GCA_034428955.1 Anaerolineae bacterium
GGCAAGACCTACGCTGTCACCCTCGAGACCAACTCGCAGGGCGTGCGCGTGAACATGGACCTGATGGAAAAGGCAGGAGTCACGGCGCCGGTGACCTGGGAAGAGCTGATCGATGTGGGCAAACAGCTCACCTTCGATACGAGCGGCCGGCATCCCGACGATGCGGGCTTTGACGAGAACGCCATGGCGCAGTCGGCGATGGAGACCTGGTGCTGTTTGGGTGAGGGCAGCGTCTGGATGATCACGCCGTGGATCTGGATGAAGGGCGGCGAAATTATCGACGAGACAACGCGCGAGGTGCACCTAGCCGAAGACCCCGCCGTCGAGGCCATCCAGTTCCTGCAGGACCTGCTCTTCAAGCACAAAATCTATGCGAAGCAAGGGGTCATGCAGGCCGGCCCGGAGGGCACCTTCTATGGCCAGCTCGTCGCCATGTCCTGGACGGGGGCGTTCGACGTGGCCAACCTGACAGAGACCAACCCGCCCAACTTTAACTGGGACATTGCGCCCATCCCCTACCCCACCGGCCTCAAGCCCGTCAGCGGCTGTGGCGGCTGGCTGCTCGCGCCCTGGAAGGACAGCAAGCACCTGCCGGAGACGATGGAGTTCATGAAGTTCATGACCACGCCCGAGTGGCATCGCCAGGTGACCAAGTACGGCTATGCTCTGAGCGGGCGTATCTCCATCGCTCAGGAGCGGGTGGAGGAAGTGCCGCAGCTCAAGGTCTTCCTGGAGTCCATGGCTGCCAGCAAGCCGCGGCCGCGCAGCACCGAGTACCCGACCATCACCGAGGCTCTGGGGCAAGCCTTCGATGCCACCATCTTTGGCGGCCAGCCGGTGCGCCCGGCGCTCGAAGAGGCCGCTCAGAAGATCAAGGATGCCGTGGCTTTGGAAGTCAAGGCTTAGCGGAGGGACTCCCGCGGTCAGAGGACAGCCCTGGTGAGCCAGGGCTGTCCTCTGACCACTCGATCTGTAACGAGGTTTCGCCCATGCAAACCGGATTGACATCGCCTTCCCCCGGGTCGGTAGTGAGGCGCAGGAGGGGGATCAACCAGGAGGCATTCTGGGGCTACGTGTTCATCTCACCCTGGCTGGTGGGCCTGCTCCTCTTCGTCCTGGGCCCAGTCGTGGCCTCCCTCGTGCTGAGCTTTACCCAGTACGAGATCATCACCCCGCCGCGCTGGGTGGGCATCGACAACTATGTCCGCCTGCTGACGCAGGATCGCCTCTTCAGGCTGTCCCTCTACAACACCGTCTACTATACCGTCTTTAGCGTGCTGCTGGGCGTGGCCGTGGCTTTTGGCCTGGCCGTGCTCCTCAACCAAAAGCTGCCCGGCATGCGCATCTACCGCACGGCCTTCTACCTGCCCGTGGTTACCTCCGGCGTAGCGGTGGCCCTGCTCTGGATCTGGCTGTTCAACCCCCAGTTCGGGCTGATCAACTTTTTCCTGCGCTCCATCGGCCTACGCGGGCCGGGCTGGCTGGTGGATCCTGCCTGGGCCAAGCCGGCCTTTATCCTCATGAGCCTGTGGGGGACGGGGGGAACGGCCATCATCTTCCTGGCCGGCCTGCAAGGCGTGCCGGCCAGCCTCTATGAAGCGGCGGCCATTGATGGGGCCGGCGCCTGGCATCGCTTCTGGCATGTGACGGTGCCGATGATGTCGCCGGTGGTCTTTTTCAGCATCGTGATGGGCATCATCAGCTCCTTCCAGGTGTTCACCCAGGCCTACGTCATGACCGAAGGCGGCCCGCAGAACGCGACCCTCTTTTACGTTCTCCACCTCTTCAAAGAGGGCTTTCGCATGTTCCATATGGGGTACGCCGCCGCTATGGCCTGGATCCTGTTCGTGATTATCCTGCTGTTGACCCTCGTCCAGTTCCGCCTGGCCGGGCGCTGGGTATACTATGAGGGCGAGCTAAGGGGGTAGATGAATGAACGTCTCTGCGGTCACACGCGCTCTGGGCGGCCAGCGCGTCCAGCGAGCGCTCGGCGTTGCCCTGGCCTACACCCTCCTCACCGTGCTGGGCGTCGTCTTTGCCATACCGTTTCTCTGGATGCTCTCCTCCTCGCTCAAGGTGGAGGCGGATATCTGGATATACCCTCCCAAGTGGATCCCCAACCCGATCATGTGGGCCAACTATCCGGAAGCGCTCGAGTACATGCACTTTCCGCGGCTGCTCTACAACACGCTGTTCATTACCGTCACCAACATGGCCGGCCTGCTCCTCTCGTGCTCGCTGGTGGTCTACGGCTTTGCCCGTTTCCGCTTCCCGGGCAGAAACGCCCTGTTCATGGTGCTGCTGGCGACCATGATGTTGCCGGGGCAGGTAACGATGATCCCGCTGTTCATCGTCTTCAAGCACCTCGGTTGGCTGAATACCTACAAGCCGCTCATCGTCCCATCGTTCTTCGGCAACGCCTTCTACATCTTCCTGCTGCGCCAGTTCGTCATGACCATCCCCACCGAGTTGGATGACGCCGCCAAGATCGACGGGTGTAGCTACGTCGGCATCTGGTGGCGCATCATCCTGCCGCTATCCAAGCCGGCCCTGGCCACCGTCGCCATCTTTACCTTCATGGGCAGTTGGAACGACTATCTCTGGCCCCTCATCTGCCTGAACGATATGGAAAAGTTCACCCTGGCCCTCGGCCTGGCCACCTTCCGCGGCCTGTATTCCACCCAGTGGGGCTACCTGATGGCGGCATCCATCGTCGTCCTCTTCCCTTGCGTCGCCATCTACTTCTTTGCCCAGCAGTACTTTGTGGAGGGGATTACCCTGAGCGGCCTGCATGGATGATGCCGATATACGTGATGCATGATCTTTGAGGATCGCAATACGCGATGCGCGAGGAGATGCTTGGTGCATCGGGGCTGCCGCACGCAACTGCAGAAAGGAAGCATTCCCTTGTCCGAATCCATTCCCTACTCCCACGATGATCTGCACGCCCTAGGCCCACAGCGAGTCTATGAGGGCGACGCGCTCAAGCTGATTGCCTTCCCACTCGGCGGCATCGGCACGGGCAGTGTGTCGCTCTCCGGCCGCGGCGCGCTGATCGATTGGGAGATCTTCAATCGCCCCAACAAGGGCTCCTGCCTGCCCTTCTCCTTCTTTGCCCTCTGGGCGCAGGAGGAGGATGGAGAGCCGGTGACGCGCGTCCTCGCCGGGCCACCGCAGCCGCCCTTTGACGGCTCGACCCGCGGCACCGGGTTGATCAACTCCGGCATCGGCTTTGGCGTGCCGCGGGAGACCCTCGCCGGTTTGCCGCATATGCGCCGGGTGAGCTTCCGCGGCGAGTACCCCTTTG
>DAOUGZ010000128.1:0-20231 GCA_034428955.1 Anaerolineae bacterium
AACCACTCCTTCAAGTCGTTGGCTGAACTCGACGAAGCGATCCGGCGATACTTTGCCGAGTTCACCCGTGGCGATGCCCTACGTCTGGCCAACAGCGAAGTGACCCGCGCGGCCCAAGCCGCTGTGGCAGAAAAGTGAAAAGAACTTCTTACGACCCACTTAGAAATCTGGCCCAGATGCAGTATACCACAAGTGCTCTATTGGTTTCCACTGTCCGTGTTCTCCCTGCGCGCCTGCACCTTCTCGCGGTGCTGTGCTTCCTGGCCCTGGAGCCTGTTATGCACTTGCACTCACCACCCTGGGCATGGTAAGCTCAGGGCATGAATAGAAAACCCTATCCCAGTGACGTTAGCGATGACGAATGGGCCTTTGTGGCCCCATACTTGACCCTGATGACCGAAGATGCGCCCCAGCGCACACACTCACTGCGCGAGGTGTTCAACGCTTTGCGCTGGCTTGTCCGCGCCGGTGCGTCGTGGCGTCTGATTAAGGTTGACCCCTTTGTCAAGACCACGAATCGGCCCAAATAAGGTGATAAACATAAGGACACAGGTGACGACTCGCCGCCGGTCGGCGCTCATGCGCGGTGCACCTCTGCCGGCGTTCGATATCCCGGACTCTGGTGAGGGCGGTCTTGGTTGTAGAACTCAAAGTAGGCCTGCAGCCCAGCATCCAGCTCGGGCACCGAGGCATAATCCTTGAGGTAGATGTCCTCATACTTGACCGTCCGCCATAGCCGTTCGATGAAGATGTTGTCCAATGCTCGACCACGACCATCCATACTGATGCGGATGCCTGCCGCTTCGAGGTGGGCCGTGAATTCCTGGGCCGTGAACTGTACGCCCTGGTCCGTGTTGAAGATCTCTGGCTGGCCGAGAGTCAGGGCTTGCCGTAGGGCATCCAGACAGAACCGGCAGTCCAGCGTGTTGGAGAGTTGCCAGGCCAGAACGTAGCGACTGGACCAGTCCAGGATGGCGACCAGATACATGAAGCCCTGCTGCATGGGCACGTAAGTGATGTCGGCGCTCCAGACCTGATTTGGCTCCAAGACCTCCAGATCGCGCAACAGGTAAGGGTAGACCCTGTGTCCCTGGCCACTGACGGTCGTCTTGGGCTCTGGGTAGATGGCCTGCACGCCCATGAGCCGCATGAGGCGCTGTACGCGCTTGTGGTTGACCTCGTAGCCTTGGCGCCGCAGGTGCGCGGTCATGCGCGGCCAGCCGTAGAACGGCGTCTTCAGGTACTGCTCGCCGATCAGGCGCATCAGGCGCAGATTGAGCTCGCTCTCACTGGCCGATGCGTAGTAATACGTCGAGCGCGGCAGTCCAATCAGCTCGCACTGTCGCCGGAGGCTGATCTCGGCGTGAACGGGCTCGATCATGACGCGCTTGGCCTCAACTGAATGGGGCAGCTTTTTTTTGAGCCAATCGAGCTCCATCTGCAGGCGCCCAATCTGCTCGTACAGCTCGGCCTCCCGCTGCTCAAGGTCCCGCAGCGACCGGCCGCCATTGCGCTGGAAGAGGGCCGCCCCCTCCTTCAGCAGTTGGCTCTTCCATTTGGTGATCTGGTCGGGGTGGATACCCGCCTCACTGGCAATCTCGGCCAGGGTCCTGGTGCCCTTGGCAGCTTCCAGGGCAACCTTGAACTTGAACTCCGGGCTGTGCTGGCGACGTTTCCTGGACATCGGCTTTGACCCTCCACGTGCTCTCGATTATAGCCGATTTCACACCTTAGCACGTGGTCCAGTTTTCGGGGTCAATTATAGATGCCCAACGACTTGCCGCCCTGGTACACTGTCTATCAGCAGCCCCAGCGTTGGATCAAGGCCGGCGTCTTCGAGGCCATCGTGCACGACTTGCGCGCCCTGCTGCGTATAGCTTGTGGCCGCAACGAGCAGCCTTCGGCCGTGATCCTTGACAGCCGAACGCTACAATCGAGCCCAGAGAGCGGAGGCCGAGCCGGTTATGACGGTACAAAACGCAGAAAAGGAAGCAAAGTGCGCGCCGCCGTCGATACCCTGGGTCACCTTTTGGCACTGCGCGTGACAGCGGCCAACGAGCAGGGCCGAGCCCAAGTCGGGCAACTGGCCGAAAAGGTCCAGGAAGCCACTGGCCAATCGGTCGAACTGGCCTATGTGGATCAAGGCTATACTGGCGAGCAGCCTGCCCAAGATGCAGCCGCCCGTGGCCTGCAGTTGGAAGTGATCAAGCTGCCGGAGGCCAAGAAGGGCTTCGTCCTGCTGCCCCGTCGCTGGGTGGTCGAGCGTAGCTTTGGGTGGGCAGCCCGCTTCCGGCGCTTGGCTCGGGACTACGAACGGCTGCCCGCGAGCGTCTCGGGCCTACATTTCTTGGCCTTTGTGATCATTATGCTCAAGAACGTCGTTTGGAGGAGGACTCTGATGGAGCAAGCCTACATAGGCAGGTCTGTCAACTCAGAACAGGTGAACACCGCGCATCTAGAGGAAGAGTTCATTGTCAGCATCAACTGGCTGCTAATCGCAGTGAGTGGAGCAGCGACGGTGTTTCTGCTTCCCGGCACTGGCTTCCAGTGGCCACCATTTCTCGTCTTCCTCTCCGTTTTCCTTCAGATATGTGTCGCCCAGCACTACGTCCGCAGGAGATTGCGGTTGGCAAAGGCCATCCTGCTGGTAGGGCTCGCCCTCAGCTACACTGTCGCGCTGAAGGTAATTGGGGGGCCCGCGATGCCTTTCCTGTCGGTTGCGGTGGTGATAGCCAATGCCATCGTGAGTCCACGCCTAGGCCTTGTCAATGCGGCGTTGTGTAGCATTGTGCTGGCCGCTTTTGTGCCAACAAGAGAGATGCTGTACCCAGCCTTGGCGCTAGTATGGCTTTCTGTCGCAATGCTATTGCTTTCGTCACGGGGACTCCACACCGTGCTGGACTGGGCCTGGAGTAGTGAACAACAGGCCAGCAAGCTCTTGGAGGAACTACGCGAGCGCCAGGGTAGGCTGAACCAGACTGTGACTGCACTCACAGAGGCAACTCGCCGTCTACAGCGAACCAGCCACGAACTGGCGAAGGCGCGGCTGCGCGCCGATGAGGCTCGTCAGATGAAGGAACGCTTTGCCGCCAACATCAGCCACGAGTTGCGTACTCCTCTCAGCCTCATCCTTGGGTTCAGCACGATGATGCACCTATCGCCCGAGGTCTATGGGGAGTTTGACTGGCCCAGCACCCTGAGGCGAGATGTGCGGCAGATCTACGAGAGCAGTCGGCTGCTGCTGGACCTGATCAACGATGTGCTTGATCTCTCACTCGTCGATGCTATGCAGATGCCTGTGCGAAAAGAGCGCTCCGACTTGGCTTGCGTAATCAGCGAGGCAGTTGGTGCGGCACGAGAACTACTGGCGAATCGAGGCATCGAGCTGCGTGTCGTGCTGCCTGCCGAGATGCCCCAGTTCGACTTTGACCGGACACGTATCCGCCAGGTGTTGTTGAATCTATTGAATAACGCAGCGCGTTTCACCGAAGAGGGCTCCATCACTGTGACGGCAGAGGTCAGTCAGCGCGAGGTTGTGGTCAGCGTGGTTGACACGGGATCGGGCATCTCGCCTGAGGAGCTGAGCCGAGTGTTTGACGAGTTCCACCAGGTCGACATGTCGCTGCGGCGTACGCGCACCGGAACCGGACTTGGCCTAGCGATCAGCAAGCGCTTTGTCGAGCTCCACGGAGGCCGGATTTGGGCCGAGAGTGAAGTGGGGAGGGGCAGCACTTTTCACTTTTCGCTGCCCTTGAGTCACCAAGGTGTCCTTAGCCCACTCATAGCAAGCCAAGCCCCTAAGCCTGAGACAAAGCCTGAGGCGGAGACAATTATCGTCGTGGACAGAGATCCCCTCGTCGGCGAGGTGCTGAGCCGCTACCTGGAAGGATACCATGTGGTGCGCACACCCGAGTTGACCGAGGCACGCACATTAGTCGCTCAGTGGCATCCGCGAGCCCTATTGCTCAACGTACCGCCAGGTTCGGAACCGACCGAGGCTTTACAGCAAGACGCAATGGACACTCTGCCAGCCAAGGTGCCAGTCCTTTTCTTCTCGCTGCCTAGCCAGAGTTGGCTGGCTGCAGAAGCCGGAGTCTGCGGCTGCCTGAGCAAGCCTATCGATCCTGATCAACTGCTTGAAGCGATCAGAGAGATTGATGGGGCACGCGAGGTGCTAGTTGTTGACGATGATTGGGGCTTCGTGCAGTTGGTCAGGCGCATCCTCGAGAAGGCAGACTGCAAGTACAATCTACGCGCGGCCTATGACGGAGCGGAGGCCTTGAAACTGATCGAGGAGAAACGTCCAGATGTGATCCTGCTCGATCTGGTGATGCCCGGCATGGACGGCTTCGCCACGCTAGACGCCCTGCGCGCTCGCGACAGCAAGCTAATGATCCCTGTGCTGCTCGTGACCGCGACCAGCTACGGCCAGGACCGATTTGCGCAACGCAGCAGCGGCGTCAACCTTGTGCGACGCCTTGCTCTGAGTCCCGTCGAGACGGCCAGATGTCTTCAGGCTCTGCTGGACGTAACTGAGCCCGATTATGCGTACGACACTGGGATAGAACGCTCAGCAGTTGGCCCGGCTTAACTGGCTTGGCCAGGAAGCCCTTCGCCCCAAGGGAGTAGGCGAGTTGTGGATCATCCAGAACAGAGCAGATAATCACAGGTATGTCCCGCGTAACTGAGCGTGTCTGCAGCCACTGCAGCACCTCGTATCCATCGTTCCCGGGCATCATCACATCAAGCACGATAATGTCCGGCGTCTGCTCTTGGGCCAAACGCAGACCTTCATTCCCATCGCAAGCACCTAACACGGCATATCCCTCACCGGTCAGGTAGCGACGAAATAGCTCGACCAGGCCCTCGTTGTCATCGATGACCAATACCAAGGTCTCTTGAGCGCCTCTTAGGAAGATAGTGATCGTCAGCATCCCTCGCGCGACTGCTCTCACTGACCACTCTCCGCCTAGGCTCTTGATCAACTGCTGAGCGGCAACCGGAACTGCGTCACCAACCTCCTTCGGTTGTCTGGCCTGGTAGCTGACTTCGACCATGATCCCACCATCATAAGGCTGAGCTGATAAGGAGACTGCCGAGCCTGGCCTTGCCTCCTGAAGTGCGCTACTGAGAGTGTTGACCAGGGCCTGCTTGGCGAGCACTCGGTCCGTGTCAAGGGTCGATGGCATATCCGGGGGAACGTTGACGTCAAGCTGTACCTGGAGTTGCTCGCCAAGTCGGCGGACGGAGGATACGACTCCATCGAGGAGAGCCTCAGGAGCAACAGACTGGGGCTCTCGGTTCAACCGCTGTGCTTCGCGTAGAACAAGGGATGGGTGAGTACCCTCATCCGGTAGCCCGGACGACTCAATCTGTTGGAGGTGTCGGGTCCATAGAATCGCTGCAAGATCGAGCTCAGCTTTACGCAGATAGCGATGGAGTTGTCGCTCTGATAAGGCAAGCTCACCAGCCACTTCTGCAACGCTCCACCCCTCGATGTAACGGAGGTTCAGCACGTTGTAGCTGCGAGCTGCCTCGGAGCGGAAGGAGGCGCGAGACTTGGGCTTCAACTCTGTGATAGCATCAGAGACGGTTGAGCGCAGAGCACGGACTCGCTCGCGTGAGGTCTTGTCACGCTCTGGCAGCAGCTTCTCGACTAGAGGGTGATCATGCAGGTAAGGGTAGTCGTAAAAGTGCTGGAGCAAGTCTTGGACTTGCCGAAGAAAGCGTTTGTCAAGAGACATCAGGGAGACCTCTTCCGTCGTGCTGTGAACATGGCAGTGCGATGACGCATGAATGACAGTCAACTCATTGAACCGCTAGCTGCATTCTGCTATGATACTGATTGTACCGCAACTAGCGCTTCGGGCCAAGATTTGCTGTGTGGAGGGGCATGTGGCTGCCCGCGAAGGCAGCTGCTTGCGTAGATGGGTGCCAGAGTTCATAGGCCGAGCAGCCCACAATAGGGCAGTAGTACTAATGGCAGAGGACGACGGCGGCATACTTGGCTTCCAATGAAACCGGGAGGTAGTAGCATTGGCAGCGATTGAGAGGAGAACGGCACAATCCAGGGCACCAATGGCGAGGCAGGCTTCATTGCGGCGAAAAGAGGCCTTATACGGCTGGATCTTTGCTTCGCCTTGGCTGCTTGGTTTCGTGCTGTTGACCCTTGGGCCAATGATTGCCTCGGCGGTGATGACCTTTACAGACTGGAGCATCCTGAAGCCGCCCAGTTTCGTAGGGCTACAGAACTACAAAAGGCTGTTGCGAGACCCACTGGTCCTGCACTCCTTCAAGATCACTACCGTGTATGCGCTGAGCTACGTACCTCTGAACACATGCTTGGGCTTGGGTCTCGCTGTGCTTCTGAACCAGCGCGTGTCCTTTCTGCGCTTCTACCGCACCGCGTACTATCTTCCGAGCATCCTCTCAGGAGTCGCTGCAGCGGTGATGTGGCGGCTCATACTTTCGGCCGACTTTGGGGTTCTGAACTACCTGCTTAGTCTGGTGGGAATCAAGGGGCCAGCATGGCTCTCTGATCCCCGTTGGGTACTGCAGGCACTAGTATTGATGGCTCTGTGGCATGTCGGTGGAGGGATGGTGATCTACCTCGCGGGGTTACAGGGCATCCCCACAGATCTGTACGAGGCAGCACAGGTAGATGGTGCGAGCTGGTGGACACGATTCTGGCGGTTAACCCTACCACTGATCACACCAGTCATCTTCTTCCAGTTGGTTATCGGGCTCATTCGTGCTCTGCAGATCTTTACTGAGGCGTTCATCATCACCAAGGGGGGGCCACTAGACGCCACCCTCTTCATTGTCTTGTACCTATACCAGAAAGCATTCGAGGCTTTCGAGATGGGATATGCTTCGCTCTTGGCGTGGTGCCTATTCGTCTACATTCTCATCCTCACACTGGTTGTCTTCCGCACCTCCGATAAATGGGTATACTACCAGGGAGAATCAGCTAGGTAGGGCTAGCGACGGTGCACTCATAGCCCTGCCCTCACTCTACTGCAATCGAAGGGAGTTCGGATAGCGTTCATGGAGACTGAGGTTGATCGTCCACGGCGCGGTTGGCTTATAGTTCAGAAGGAAGTACTGCGCCAACTTCCACTGCACTTGATCTTGTTCCCGGGTGTCACATTAACGATGATCCCTTTGGTGTGGATGATCTCAGTATCACTTTCGAATCTTGGCGACGTGTTCAGTTGGCCCATCAAGTGGATACCCCGCCCAGCTGTTTGGGCCAACTATGTAGAAGCGATGACCATGCAGCCCTTTGGTCTCTACTTCCGGAACACGGCCTTTGTAGCGTTGACCCGCATCGTTGCTCAGTTGTTCGCTAGTTCTCTGGTTGCTTTCTCTTTTGCCAGGCTACGATGGCCAGTGCGCGATAAACTCTTCATGCTAGTCCTAGCCACCATGATGCTGCCTGGTCAAGTCACCATGATCCCGCAGTTCGTCGTCTTCAGCCAGTTGAACTGGATCAACACCTTCCGCCCATTGATCGTGCCGGCACTCTTTGGATCGCCCTTCTATATCTTCCTGTTACGTCAGTTTTTCATGACTGTCTCAACCGAACTCGACGACGCAGCGAAAATCGATGGGGCGTCAGTCTTCCAGATCTACTGGCGAGTCTTGCTGCCTCTCTCCAAGCCAGCTCTAGCTGCAGTGGCCATTTTCGAGTTCCAGGGATCGTGGAATGCTTTCCTTGAGCCACTCATCTATCTCCACAGCCGGTCGAATTGGCTCGTCTCGTTGGGACTGAAAAACTTTCTCGGCCAGTATGCCCAGTGGTGGAACTACATGATGGCCGCGTCTCTCGTGGCCATGCTGCCAATGGTTGTCGTTTTTTTCGTCGCCCAGCGGTACTTCATCCAAGGAGTTGTGTTCACGGGGCTCAAGCAGTAGTCAGGATAGCCCGATGGAGCCATCCTGCGGCTTCGTGCGTAACCGTTCATAGTGTGAGCCTATTCAGGTCAAGGAGGCAAAATGTACACGCGACTGAGTAGACGAGCTCTTCTGAAAGGCATGTTCGTGACCAGCGTTAGCGGCCTGACCACGGCTATCGTAGGAGGGTGTGCCACTCCGGCGGCCGCGCCAACGAGCGAGCCAAAGCCAGTCGAAGCTACACAGGTGTCGGCGAGCAGCCCAACGGCGACTCCTCAGGCTGCTCCAGCAGAGGAGATCAAGATCACCTTCGCAGCAGGCGGTGTGCCATCTCCGTACAGCGATTCCTTTGAACGCCAAGCACGCAGGTTCGAAGATGCCTGGGCCACCGAAAAAGGACAGAAGGTGACTGTAGACACGATTCTCGACCCTGACTGGACGGAGTACCACCAGCACAAGCTACCCACCCTCGTAGCTGCCGGCACACCTCCTGACGTATCCTGGAACTCCGGTGAGTTTGTGGGACCCTACGTAGCCAAAGGCGATTGGGTCATGGTCCTCGACTCCTATATCGAGCGAGATCGCCATATCCTCGACATCGAGAAAGACTTTCCGCCCATTGTCAAACAGGCATCGATGTACAAGGGCCACTATATCTGCTTTGCAGAAGCGGGGATGGTCTATCTGGTGACCCTGTTCAACAAGGATTTTCTATCGGCCAATGGTGTGCCTATGCCAGATGAGCTCTACAAAGAAGGCAGGTGGACGTGGGAGACCCTCGATGACATCGCCAAGCAGTTGACCAAGCGAGACGCAAACGACAGGCCTGTGCAGTTCGGCTGCACCTCGGAACCGTATACGGGAAAGTGGGGCTTTCAAGCCAGGCTTTGGTCCTACGGCGCTGACATCTACAACGACGAAGAAACCGAGTGCATCCTGGATTCCGAGGAGGGTTACAGGCAAGCCGAAATCGCCGTGAAGGCCCTATGCGAGGATCGAGTGGCTCCAAGAGCCGAGGATCAGGATATAGACTGGCTGGCCAGCAACAAATTGGGCATCGGCTTTGGTTGGCCAACGGCGATTGCCTCTTGGCAGCAGAAGTACCAGTTCAACTTTGATGTCGCACCCTTGCCATCTGGTCCCGAAGGCTGGTTCCCCTCTGCTAGCTTTGACGGTTGGCAGATCGCCAAGTCAACCAAACAGCCCGAAGTAGCGTGGGGCTACCTGCTCTTCGTCGTTGGGCCGGAGGAGGACATGACCCGGTCTCTCGACTGGACGAGACCTCCCAACCAAATATCGAACTTTGAGAAGTGGGCGGCGGATCTGCTCGAGCAAGGCCGGATCAAGAACATCGACTATCTGCGCGAGAGTATGATGAAGGCACGCCTGGCTCATGTGATCGTCCCAGAGAGGCCCGAGTTCAGTAGCGCTTTCAGCAACTACTTTGGAGCACCGATTTCCTCGTGCCTGACCAGTGGCAAGGACGCTGTCGACAAGCTGGCGGCGGAGGTCCGGCAACTGATTGAGGCCAGGCCGAAAAACTAGCCCCGTATCCGATGTCACGTGAGCATCCGCGGGAGACCAGCGTGAACTGGTTCCCAGCGGACACTCACTGAAGGAGGTCTCCAATGAGCTGGTTCACACGCCGCGGCCTTGAGGTGGTTCCTTCAGATCTCACCTATCCTGGGTGGATCTCCGAGATGAAGCAAGCTAACCTCAACCTCTTGGTTATTCACACACCAGAGGATATAGCCAATCTGGAGGAGTATGCTCAGAGCGAGGGTTACGCTACGCTATCAAAGGAGGCAGCAGCGGCGGGCATAGACATCGAATGGGCGCCCCACGCCTTCAGAGATCTGCTGCCTCGGGAAGAGTTTGGCGGTCACCCAGAGTGGTTTCGGATGAGCCTGTTGGGAGTACGCACACCCGACTGGAATCTGTGTCCCACCAATCAGCAAGCACTCGAGATAGTGGCGGAGAATGCAAGCAAGCTAGCCTCGCGGCTGGTACCGACTACCCATCGCTACTACTTCTGGGCAGATGATGGTCGTCCCTGGTGTCACTGCCCAGCCTGCGCTGGACTGGCCCCAAGCGATCAGAGTATGCTAGTGACCAACGCTATACTCCAGGGCATACGAACGGTCGACCCTCAAGCGCAGCTATCGGGGATCGCCTACTACAACACCTTGGAGCCACTGCAGCAGACCAAGCCCGCTGACGGCATTTTCCTTGAGTATGCACCGATTCAGCGATGCTTCCTACACGCGCTTGATGACGAAAGCTGTGCCGTGAACCGTGCAGAGCTTGGCAAGCTGCGCGGCCTCCTGCCGAGCTATCCCAACCGGCAAGACGCACAGGTACTAGAGTACTGGCTCGACGAGTCCCTCTTCTGGCGCACGGCGGGACGTCCGGAGAAGCTTCCGCGTCTGCCGTTCTCAGCTGATGTCCTTGAGCGTGACCTGCAGTTGTACGCCGATCTCGGTTTTCGCTCAGTCGTGACCTACGCAGTAATGCTGGGTAACGAGTACCGAGCCCTATACGGCGAGCCCCCCCTGCGCCAGTATGGTGAGGCATTAGCCAAGGTCAATGGTCCGCGCTCGAGGTGACCTGAAGGAGTAGGAAAAGTCGGCACTGTGTGCTGACCTGGGAGACATACGCAGCCTGGCTCGCCATACGCATCAGCAGAGGCCGATCGCGCCAAGCCCGAGCAATCAGATCCACCAAGCGATCGGAGACCGTTGCATCAATCGAAGCCTGGTCATCAGTGCCACGCCCCCCATAGGTATGAGCAGCTGATAACGGACTACAGGTTGTGGCTCAAGAGGATTGCCTTCGATCATGCAACGGTCTCCTCGCTTGGAAACCCAAGCGGTAGCTGACTTGCAGTTACTCACCCGATTCACCATCATAATCCAGCAAAGGCGAGTAGAGCGGCCGCAGGGGCACGTCATCCGCATAGCGCAGGATGGCCGCTTCCCTGGGCAGCCGCATCCGCCCGCGCCGCACGCGGACGGCGTCGCCGCTCAGCAGGTCGATGTAGGTGCCGCCCGGCAACTGCACCGCTGCCGTGCCCTCGGCGCCGGCCGTATTGAACACGCCGTACAGGCTCGCGCCCGGCCAATGCCAGGCCGCCTGGATGGCCGGCTCGGCGCCCAGCAACACGAACTGCCCGTTCAGGAGCGCCGGGTCTTTCTTCAGGCCGGCCAGCGCCGTCAGATAAGGCTGGAGCTCATACTCGCCCCACTCAATCCTGTCGACGTCAAAGAGCGTCGGCCTGTGGGTGGCCGCCGCCTCTTGCCCGGCGTAGATGAGGAAGGCTCCCTGGTTGAACGCCTGGAAGGCCGTCCAGGCCAGCGCCTGCGGCCGCGAGGGGGCCAGGGCCATGATGCGCGGTTGGTCGTGGTTCTCCACACAGCGCATCTTGACCCAGTTCGCCGGGTAGATGCAGTCCTGAAAGCGCAGCATCTCCAGGTAGCGCCCGGCGGGGCAGCGACCGCGCACCACCGCCTGCCAGAGGGGCCAGATGTCATAGTCGTAGGTCAGATCGAACGCCGCATAGGCCTCGCCATCGGAGAGGCCCGTGAGCCCCGCGGCGCGCCGGTCGCAGACAAAACGAGGGTGAACCGTCTCCGCCAGCCAGATCACCCCCGGCCTGACGGCGGCCACCTCTCGGCGCGCCTGCAGCCAAAAGTCGAGCGGCACGAGCGACGCCACGTCGCAGCGAAAGCCGTCCACACCGAACCGGACCCAGCCCACCAGCGTCTCGATCAGGTAGGCGGTCAGACCTTCGTTGGGGTGCTTCATGTCAATGACGTCGGACCATTCGGGCACGGTCGTCACCGGCCGCCCCAATCCGTCCTGGTGGAACCACTCGGGGTGCTCACGGACCAGGAGCGAGTCGTGCGCGGTGTGGTTATAGACCACGTCGATCATGACCTTGAGGCCCAGCTCGTGGGCGTGAGCGATAAGGCGGGCGAAATCCTCCCGGGTGCCGTATTCGGGGTTGACCGCACGATAGTCGGCGATGGAGTAGGGGGAGCCCAGCGGCCCCTTCCGCGCCACCCGGCCGATGGGGTGGATGGGCATGAACCAGACCACATCCACCCCCAGGCTGTGGATGCGCGGCAGGTCGGCCTCTACGTCGGCAAAGGTGCCGTGGGGGCCGTGATTGCGGACATATACCTCGTAGAGGACCAGATTGCGGGTGCCTGGCGGGGTATCGTTGGCCACGGTCGGTGCCTCCCCTCAACGGGTAACAGCCTCATTCCCGAGGAAACCCACAGTGCACTCACGCCAGCCGCGCTTCCGCCCAACACCTCGAGAGAATCTCTTCAACGGTCTCTTCCGCTGTCTGTTCCGAGGAATCGATCCACAGCCCAATCCGGGGCGTCTCCTCGCGAAAGAGGCGGTCGAGCTCGGAGACGCCCCATGTGCCGTATCCCTTCTTGGGCCTTGTCGCCTCCCTCTCCGCCACCACGTCCGGGCGCGGGCAGAGGACCACAGCAAACAGCGGGCGGCTATGGACCAGCCCGGCGAACTCGTTCAGCGCCGGGCCGTAGATGTTGTCCTGCACTACAACGCTGAACCCCGCCCGAAAGTACGCATCGGCCGTCGCCGCCGCCAGGCTATAGCGCAGCCTCAACTGCCTGAGTGCCTCATCCGTCGCATTGGGGGACATCTCCTCCCGCCCGGAGACGATCATCCGGCGGAAACACGTCGCCGCGTACATGGACTCCTCTGGCGAATCGCTCGGCCAGAAGCTGAGCAACTGTGGACTTGCCCGAGGCCATAATCCCGGTAATCACGAACACACATCGATCCACGCGAGCATTCCCATCATTCGCCGGCATTGCCGGCCCCGCTCACGACTCCGGCACTGCGGCCGGCGCTCCGGCCTCCACCAGCTCTCGATTGCCGAACATGAACAGGCTCATCACAACCATCAACAAGCCGGTTCCCAAGAGCAGCCACTCTATCGGGACCCGGTCGGCTATCGGCCCGAATACGAGCATGCCCAGGGGCATCATGATACTGGCCAGCATTCCCATAAAGCCGAACACCCTGCCCAGGAAATTCTCCTTCACCTTTTGCTGCAGCAAGACCGTACATGGCGTGTTAAAGACCGGAAAGGCAAACCCACATAAAGCCATGAACACCAGGTAGAGCCAGAAGGCAGGTGTGGCCCCCAGGGCAAAGGAACAGGCCCCGATAGCGAGATTCGATAGGGACATGGTGTGCGCCTTGTTGCGCAAGCCGCCCCAAGAAGCCATGATGAGGCCGCCCACGATCATGCCCATAGAAAAGGTGACTTCCGTAGCCGATAGGCGCCAGACGTCCTCACCGTAACTACGCGCGACCTGCAGCGGCGTCAAGAACGCCAGAGGGGCGACCAGGACGTAAAAGACGACGCTGAACAAGCAGAGGTTCCTGACAAAGCCATGGTTCTTGATGTAAGCCAGGCCCTCGCGCATATCGCTGAAATAGCCGCTCGCCTGCTTCCCGGAGGCCTTGGCATGGGTCGCAACCCGCAGCGCCAGCAGAATGGAAATCGCTATGGCAGCCGTCGCCACATCGATGAGGAATACCTCCTCGATGGTGAGCACGGCCAACAGCGCAGCGCTGAGCACGGGCGACAGGAGCGAGACAAGCGATTGTACACTCGTGTTCGTGGCGTTGACCCGGGTAAGCTTATCCTCCGGCACAATCTGCGGCAAGATAGCCCCCACCGCCGGCGTCTGGATACCCGTCCCCAGCGCACGCAGGGCAGACACCGCAAAGAGCAACCACAGGGCATCGTATCCCAAGAAGAACAGGATGGCTACAGCCAGCGTCGATACCGCGATAAAGGCGTCGGAGACGATGATGAGCGCCTTGCGGTTATAGCGGTCGGCCCAGACCCCCGCAAAAGGGGAGAGGAAGAAGGTAGGCAAAAAGCCGCAGATAACGGATGCCGTCATCACCACGCCCGACTGGGTTGTTAAGGTGAGATACCACATAATCGCGTACTGGACCAGCGACGAGCCAAAGAGCGATACGGTCTGGCTGGCCAGGAAGAGCACTACGTTCTTTTTCCAACTGCTGTTCATATCGGCGGCAAAGTCTCCAAGCACCCCCTGCCTGGATCCTCACAGGCGCCGGGCAGAGGGCGCTCTAGTCGTCAGAATGAGCGTTCCATTATTCGGAGCCACGGCCCCCCAAGGTGAGAACCGCTAGCGGAGGTCGCTGTACTCCGTCACATAGGTACCATAGTCCTTCCGGTCATACTCTTCCGCGCGAGAGCCGGAAACAGGCTTGTGAGAGCCAAGTATACCACATATCTGGTCCGCAATCTCGGCCGGCGACTGGTCGTCGGCGCGGATGCGATACTCGTTGGGCAATGGCCGGCACGCCCGGATCAGGCCATTGAGGCGAACGGACTGCTCCCAATCCCGAAAGTCGTTCCCATTGTTGCGCGAGAGGATGCGCTGCTTATCGAGGTATGCCCTGCGATGCCTCCTGGCAGGCCTCCAGCCAAAAGTGCCAACCGAGGGTGGCGCTTTTGCGCACTTGTTCCACAAGATAGGGAGCGTGTGGATTCCGCTCTGTGCACAATGTCCCAGCTAAGCAAGCGGCCGATTGTACCACAGAACCGAGCAGAGTCAATTCTGACGCAGGGCAAGGGTACATCCCAGAATCGTCGGTGAGTTTCTGGCGCGAGTCATACGTATGGCCCTGCCTTGCTGATACCATGATCCTTGAGGCGAAGGCCTGAGTCCATCCATACCTTGACGCCCATACAAAGCCGAGCCGGGTATCGAAACCCGGCCTACCATCATGGGCTGGCCGTAAGGACCCCGAACGGGGCTCCATACGGAGTGTAGGCCAGTGTTTCCATACCCGGCCCCCCGTACCAGGCCTTACCTCCGCAATGAACGCATTCTGCCCCGACGATTCTGGGATACACCCGCAGGGCAATGACGTCTAGACAAAACAACCACGCCGTGCAGCAGCGGGTCGTTCGTCTCCCGCATCCAGCGCTCCAGCCCGCAGGGCAATGACGTCTAGACAAAACAACCACGCTCCGGTTCCCAACGGATCGCTGGGAGCCGGAGCGTGGTCACTATCCTATCGGGTGACCGATAGGCAACCGAGCCAAGGAGATATTCCAGGAGAGCGGCGCTACTCCGCGTCTTTCCGCTGAACCAGCACAACCCAATCCTGGTCATCGGGCAGCGTCAGCTTGATCGGCTCGCCTCCCTCGTGGTCCGGCAGCGCGCGATACTCGCCGGTTCGCGGATCGTAGAGCCTGACGCGGAAAGCCACCGTCTGCTCATCGTGCAGGTAGCGCGAGACCCTGGTGCCCTGGAGCAACTCGAGGTTCAGCTCGATCTCCCGCGCCCCTTCCGTGAACGCCACGTACGTCTCGTCGAGGTCAGCCAGGCAGTAGCCATAGCCCGCATCAGTCTTGAGCAATGCGTCTTGCACCTGCAGCGTCCACCACTTTAGGCCGGTAAAGAACTTGCGGATGTTGGTGAGGTCTGCCTCGCCGACATCGTTCTTGGGCGCATCGACATCGAACGGGCCGGCCTCGCGCCAGCCGCCGTAATAGGTCGTGCCGAAACCGGCCACAAAGTAGCCGCCGGCCATGGCCAGCGCCCAGGCAGCGCGGCGAAAGCTCTCGCGGGTGTGCGAGTGCTCCTTGTCGGTACCCGGGACATCACGCTGCCAGTAGTTGCGATCGGTCGACATGTCGCGCAGGTAATAGGCAAACTCGGCATTCACCACCGGCCGCCCGTGTACCTTGGGCTTGAGCAGGTGGGCGCGCATCGAGTAACGCTCGGCAGCCGTAGCCTCGCGGTCCGGCGGCGCCTGGTAGAGCTGCTGATAGTCGCCGAAGGACATCCAGGGCTCGGTCACAAACTCTTCCGAACTGCGCGGCCGGCAGGGATGGATGGCGCGCATGCGGTTGTGCGGGTCACAGCGCATGATCTCGCGGCCGATGGCCAGGTAGCGGGGCTTGGTCTCGATGCCGCTCAGGTCCCACTCGCCTGAAACGATGTACACCACCTCAAAAGCACTATAGCGCGCGACCATATAGCGGGCATAGCGCAGGCGCGCCTCGTCGGAAGTAAAGGCAGACCAGGACTCGGCGCCGTTGGCCCAGGCCAGCACGATGCCGCAGATGATGCCCTTCTTGTTCATGTACTGCAGTCGGTAATCGGCCTCCTGGAAGTAACTGACGTTGAGCGTCTCCTCAGGGAAGCTGAACATGACCTTCTGCTGGCCATCCTGGCCCAGGCCGCCCATGAACTCGACGTGGATATAGTTGAACCCCTGAGCCGCGCGCTCGTCAAAATAGTGGCACACCGTATCGCGGGTGAGGTTCTTCTCCGGGCAGGTAGCGAACGAGCGCCAGCCTGTGTCGCCCATCCACCAGAAGGGAGTGCCGTTCTGATACTGAAAGTGGTGCGGATAGAGCGCCATGGGCACAATACTGCCGTGGCGGTTGGAAGGCACACACTCAAAGCTGCCGCTGCCCGCCGCCAGCCCGCTGTCGGCGGCGCGCACACAATAACTCCACTGTCCCTCTACATCAGGGCTAACACGTATCTTCCAGGTCCGGTCGCCATCCCAGAAGAGCGGGATCTCCCACGTGCTGCCGTCGGGGCGGGTCAGCACGGCGGTGGCGTCAACCTCGCGGTATGGATTGCTGTAGGTGCCGGTCGCCTGAAAGCTCTGCTCGAAAACCCCAAAGCGATCAACCCTTATCATCGTCCAGTCTTCTCCTTCTGCAGCCGGCCCGCAGGGTCCGGCCAATCGCGTCTATGCCTTGACGCCCGAGAGAGCGATGCCCTCCACCAGATACCGCTGAGCGACCAGGAACAAGAGGAACGTGGGCAGGAAGGCCAGCACCGCGCCGGCCATCTCAAAGCCCGCTGCTCCATCCTGCCGCGCCATCGTGCCGAGGCCGACCGCCAGGGTGCGCATCTCGTTGCGCGAGGTCATGAGCATCGGGTACATAAAGTCGTTCCACTGCTCAAGGAAGCGGAGCGTCGCCAGCATGGCTACCGCCGGCGTAATCTGCGGCAGGAGCACTTTGTAATAGATTTGGAAGGTGGAGGCGCCGTCAATCAATGCCGCGTCGTCATAATCCCGGGGGATGGTCATATAGTACTGGCGCAGCATGAACGTGCCAAAGATGGTCGTGGCATGGGGCAAGATCAACCCATGATAGGTGTTGACCCAGCCTAGCTTGGCGAACAGGATAAAGAGCGGCACCAAGCGCACCGTGCCGGGCACCATCAAGATGCCCATGAACGACCAGAACAACAAGTCGCGGCCGATGAACTTGCCCCGCGCAAAGGCATAGCCGGCCATCGATGAGGTGATTAGATCCGAGATCACGATAGTGCTTGCCACGATGACGCTATTCAGCAGCCAGCGATGCACCAGCGTCTGATCAAAGAGATCGTAAAAGTTGTCCAGCCCGATCTTGTCCGGAATGAGCTTGAGGGGGAAGACCAGGAAGGTATAGTCGGGCCGCAGCGAAACGCTCACCATCATCAGGAAAGGCCCAACCGTCGCCACCGCCAAGATCAGCATTGGGATATAGGATAGTATCGTCAACAGCGTCCAGCCCAAGTTCTCAGGCGCAAACGCCTTGTTTCGCTTTCGAGCTAGCGTCGCCATGCCTCGCCTCCTAACTACAGTCCCCGGATCTCTAGAACAACTCTTCCCCAAAGCGCAGGAACTTGCGCTGGAAGAGTGTGATGGCAAAGATGATCACAAAGAGCAGGACAGATATTGCGGAGGCATAGCCCATCTTGGCCATGGTAAAGGCATAGATCCAGATATACCAGACCATGGTCGTGGTCGCCAGGACCGGGCCACCGCCCGTCAGGATGTAAATCTCGCCAAAGACCTGCAGCGCCTGGATGGTCGAGATGACCAGGATGAACGCTGCCGTCGGGCGCAGGAGCGGTAGAGTGATGTACCAGTGGATGCGCCAACCGTGGGCGCCGTCCACCTGGGCCGCCTCGTACAGTTCCTTAGGCACGCCTTGCAAGCCTGCCAGCCAGAGCACCATGAAATAGCCAAACCGCGACCACAGCCCCATGCCGACGATGGTAGGCATCGCCTGCTTGAGGTCCACCAGCCAACCCTGCGGCGGGATGCCGAGCAACCCGAGAAAATAGTTCAGCGGGCCGTCGGGCCGGGGTGAAAAGATACGCCACCAAATCATGGCCAGGACCGCTACCGACGTCACAACCGGCAGGAAATAGGCCGAACGAAAGGCGGACATGGCAAAGAGCTTGCGGTTCACCGCCAGGGCCGCAAGAAAAGAGATGACCGCTACGATCGGCACGAACATCAGCGCGTACTGGAACGAGTTCTTGAGGGCCATGCCGAGTTTGGGGTCGGTCAGCATCTTGGCATAGTTCTGGAGCCCGACAAAGCGCGGCGTAGAGAGCAAATCCCAATCGGTAAGGCTCACATAGGCCAGGCCCAACCAGCATGAGAGGTTGAAGGCCAGAAAAGTGAGCAACTGGGGCAAGACAAAGGGATACCACTTGGCCGACTGCTTCACACGCCGCCAGAACCGATCAAGCAGGGTGGGGCCCACGGAGGGCGCTCCAGGCAGGCGGGATAGTCGTGCGTTCTCAGACATAAACGGCCTCCTCAACAGCAGGGCCTGATGGGTAAAGGCGCGAACAGCCTGGGTGCCCGCCGATGGCGGGCACCCAGGCAAATCCCAGCGCGTTGCGCGCAGCAGACGCCGTCAAGGATCAGCCCTGACTCTGTAGGCTCTCCTCCAAGAGCACTTCCAGTTCCTTGGCGCTCTCTTCGATGGCCTGCTCGACCGTCTCCACACCCAGCACGGCCGCCTGGAAGTGAGGCGCGCAGACGACCTTGCTCTCCTGCCACAGGGTATAGTTGTCGGCATTAAAGACTGCATGCGGCTCGTGGGTCTTGACGAACTCGATGGCGCAGGGCTCCGCCTCCCACAGCTCCATGGACTTGGGGCCGGTGGGAACTTCTTGCGTCAGGCTGCAGAAGAGGCCGATGCCCTCGGGCGTCGTGTTCCACTTGACCCACTCGATGGCCGCATCTTGCTGCTTGCTGAGCTTGGCCACCGACCAGCCGCGCATGGCCGCCTGGCCGGAATGCAACGCATGGCTGTCATCGCGCCGGCGCGGCTGCGACACCTCGTGCTGGAAGCCGTCGATAGCCTCGGGAACCAGGTAGCAGTCGTTGGAGTCGGAAAAGCCTCTGGTGACCTGCTTCTGCTCGGTGTAGTAATCCGGCAGGGCGTTGGCCGCTTCGGCGGTGCTGACGGCGCCTTCCTTCGGGACGTATCCCTCCTGGAAGAGCTTGGCCCACATGGCCAGGGTATCCACACACGGCTGCTCGCGCAGGGTGACCTTGGTGCCGTCGTCCGAATAGACCTGGCCGCCCGCCTGGCGCAACCAGAAGAGCCAGTGCTGCCACTCGTAGGTGTTGATTTGGTCGGCGTAATAACCCTTGCTCTTGGCCGTTTCGGCCACAGCCAAGAGTTCGTCCCAGGTGGAGATGCCCTGCTTCGCATCAAAGCCGCATTCCGCCATCAGCTTGCCGTTGTGCGCCGGGCCGTTGCAGTGGATGCGGTTGGCGATGATGAGCAGTTCGCCCTTGTAGGTGCCCATCTCCACGTTGCGCTCGCCGATATCCTCCAGCATCTCGTCGGTAAAGGCCTCGTTCAGCGGCAGCGCCACGCCCTTGGCGGCGTAGGTGATCAGCGTATCGCTATCGGCCCACCAGATGTCGGGCGGTTGGCCGGCAGCGGCTGCCGCATAGAGCTTTTCGCGACGGCCATTCCAGGATTGGACATCCACCGAGACCTTGATGTCCGGATAGTCCTCGTTGAACTTGGCCGTGAGCGGCTCGTAGACGTCCACCGCATCGTTGTCGCCGGTCGGATAAGACCAGATGGTGAGGTTGCCCTTGAGAGACGCCGCGGCCGTGGGCTCTGCGGCTCCGGCAGTGGGTTGGCCGGCCGGGTCTGCCGTCTCGGCGGGCTTTGTCGGCGCCTGCGGCTGGCAGGCGGCCACGAACGCCGCCGCCCCGGTCAGGGCAGTCCAGCGCAAGAACGAACGACGGCTGAGTTTGCTGCTTTGCATCGACCTTTCCTCCTTGGTTCCACAAAAGAAAACGCTCGGCTCCGAACACACCGATAATAACTGCCACTCGGAGCGCCGGCTGTCTGCCGGCTTCATCCCAAGCAGCCGTGGGCACTCGCTAGAAAAAGCCCTGGCCAAGTGCCGCGGGGCGTTGGTCTTGGCCCCAGTCCATGGTATAATGCATCATATCATCCGGTT
>DAOUGZ010000129.1:0-3867 GCA_034428955.1 Anaerolineae bacterium
GGATCAAGCTGTCCCGTTCGACGGTGCGCCGGTTGCGCCGGGCCATCGGGCAGGGGAGCCCACGCAAGCGGCGAGTCCCACATCATCGAAAGCGCCGAGAACGGTACCCGCAGGCGGGCATGCTGCTCCAGATAGACGGTAGCCCGCATGACTGGTTGGAGGGACGCGGCCCACACTTGGTGCTCATCGCTGCGATTGACGACGCGACGGGCCAGGTGCCTCATGCGTTGTTCCGCGAGGAAGAGGACGCAGCCGGCTACTTTGAGCTGATGCAGGAGATCAGCCGCTCCCATGGTCTGCCGCAGGCGGTGTACAGTGATCGCCATACGATCTTCCAGAGCCCGAAGAAGGCCACGCTCCAGCAGAAGCTCGCTGGCGAACTTCCGCGCAGCCAGTTTGGGCGTCTGATGGACGAATTAGCCGTGGAATTGATCGAAGCGCTGTCTCCACAGGCCAAAGGACGCGTCGAGCGCCTCTTTCAGACCCTGCAGGATCGTCTGGTCAAGGAGTTGCGGGAGGCGAACGCCAGCACGCGTGAGGAAGCCAATCAGGTGCTCAGCACCTACCTGCCCAGGTTCAACGTGCACTTTGGCGTGGAGCCGGCGCAGGATGCCTCGGCATATCGTGCCTGGCCTGCAGACTTGCGGCCAGAGGAGGTCTTCTGCTTCAAGCACCAGCGAACCGTCAACAACGACAACACCATCAGCTTCGATGGCCACCGCCTGCAGATCCCGCCGAGTGCGGATCGCCCGAGCTACGCGCGCGCCCATGTCGAGGTTCAGCAGCGTCTCGATGGTAGCCTGGCGATCTGCTACCAGGGCCGGACTCTCGTCACATACCAATCGGCGAAGCCCGGTCCGGTGCGCGTCGGTGAGTTCACGCCGCTGGAGCAAACGGAAACCGTGGCGCAGAACTTGCCTGAAGAAAAGCCGACGCCAGCCGCCAAGAGCCGGCAGCCCTACAAGCCGCCTGCGAATCACCCCTGGCGCCGTCCGTATGCAGCGAAGCCGAAGTGACGCCCAACGCTACAGCTAACATGGTGCCAACAAGGCTGAAAACAGAAGAAGGGCAAGAGGGAACCGCCTCAATCGCGGCCCCCCTTGCCCCCCGGTTGGTGCACCCCCGGTAAAGCAAGATCTGTGCCACCTTAAGAGTGACATTTTAACAGAACAGTCCAGGGTGACAGATTCACTGAACAACAACACATCAAGCGCTGCGCTACGGCACGTAGCCAAACCTGGCAACAGACCACACCGCCAGCAAGAGCACCGTCATTGCGCACTCGATCCAGAGCGTTGTCGCCGTGAGTGTGGCGCAGTAGGCCAGGCGTCGCCGGCAGCCGGTCACAGTGAGCGCAGCGAGGTGGACGATACCCCAGCCTACAAGGGCTACCCGGTGATCAACCATCAAGTCGTCATACTGGCGGCTGGTACCCACGAGCACAAAGGTGCATGAGAAGAGGGCGCCCACGAGGACTCCTCGCGCCAGCGCCTGTCGTAGCGGGTGCGGGTTCGGCCCACGCCATCTCACGAGCAAGTACAGTGGCGGCAACCAGGCCAGGGTAGCTGCGCCCACGAGCCAACCGTAGTGCATGTCACACGTCGCGCGAGGGCCTGAAGTGCAGGAGAAGGGAAGCTGTCAAGGACCCGACAATGGCGCCGCCCACCACGGCAACCATGACCCATTCCGTGATACCTCCCAGGATATCGCCTCGTAGCACACTGGCCCAATTCCGCCAGAAGTATGGGGTATTGTGATTGGAGATGTGCATTTCTGGCCTGGCCGGTAGGCCAATGAACGCAAGCCGAACAGCATTGGCCAGGTAATAGGCGATAATGGCGGCGCACCACGTGGAGAGGCTGGCGATGGCGGACCGCAGCCCTGATCGCGAGAGGCGTGCCTCATATACGGCGATAGGGACAACTGGCACGAGCCAGACACCGACGTTCAGCAGTAGCCAGAGAAGAAGCCGCCCTGCAGGAAAGGAAGCAAAGAGGACCTGCGGCCCGGCGAGCTCGTAAAGGAAACCAAGGTAGAAAAAGTCAAGGGCCCCGAACACGGTTCCGATCGTGAGATAGATGACCAAACGCCGTCTCAAAGATTCCTCCTCGGCTCTCCATGTATTCCTGGAAGGTCCGGCGAAATAGACGACCGCGAAGACGCTGGACGGCAAGCCGCGCAGAAACAGGTCTCTCCACCACCTACAGACGCTATAGGACAGTCAAGAGTTTCACAGGAGAGACAACTCGGCGAGGCGCAATGTTCTCCTTGCGCCTCGCCAGGTGCACACGGTCCTATTTCACTCGGCGCTATTCGCCATCACGGGGATGCTGAACTCGAAGGTGAAGGGGCCAAGGCGCTCGCCAGCGGGCAGAGGCTCCAGCAGCACTGAGCCGGGCCCGGCAGGTCCGGCCGCGGGCTCGGTCGCCGGCGCCGGTGTGGGCAGGATCAGCTCCTCGACCTCCAGTTCCAGGCGCAGCTTCAGGGTCTCGCCCGCAGCCGCGCTGTGGGCCTCGTTCGCAAAGACCGCCACATAGCTGCCCTCGCCTGGAGGCAACGCCACCCCTAGGCGATCGGACTCGCCGGTAACCCCGTATCCCATGGTCCAGGGCATCGGCCTGCCTTCAGCGTCGGCCAGCCTGCCGGGGCGCGGGTCAAAGCGCCGTCCATCGCGAGAGCGCACGGTGTAGCCGATGCGGATGCACTCAGCGTCGGCATAGGCCCATTCCACGGAGACAGTGACGTCGCCGATGGTCTGGCTCAGGCTGAGCTGTTGGCCCAGGCTTTCGCCCTGGCCCATCGTCTGTGGCTCGAACAGTCGCAGCAGGCGGCCGATCGTGGGTGCCGTCGCATACGCCGTGGTACTCAGCAACAGCAACCCGGCCACAGCGAGGGCAACCCAGCCCAGGCGGGTGATGGGAAGCGACCGGCCTGGCCTCGCCCCGCGCGGCTGGGCGGCGACGCGCGCCCGCAGCCTCGGCCACAGGTCCAGGTCGGCTGATACCCTCTCCGCCTCCAGCTCATGCAATGTGCGCACGAACTGTTGCGCATTCATAGTCTGACCTCCTTTCGTATCTCGATCTCCTGCGGCCCGCCGAACCCTTCGGCCGACGCCGCGCCCCACAGCGGGCGCAGCCAGTGGCGCAGGCGCTCGCGCGCCTGGTGCAGCCGCCACTTGATGGTCCCTGGCGAGCATCCGGCCTCCGCGGCCATCTCCTGCTCGCTGAGGCCAAGGTAGTAGCGCTGCACGACGGCAGCCCGTTGCGCCGGCGACAACCTGCCCAGCGCAGCCCACACGGCAGACCGCAGCTCTGCACGCTCGGCCAGTGTCTCGGGACTCGGCCCCGGGCTGGCGAGCACTTGCTCCAGGCTGAGCTGCCCGCCGCTCAGCGGCACCTGGCGCTCTCGCCGGCTGGCGGCCTCCCGGGCCGCATTGACGACGCAGCGCAGGAACCACGGGCCGAAGGGGCGGCCGGCGTCGAACTGCGCGATCCGCTCGTAGGCGTGCAGCAAGGCCTCTGCGGCAATGTCCTCGGCCAATGACCGGTCGCGCACGATCAGGTCGGCGGCTCGCGTGGCCTTCAGTTGATAGGCCCTGGCGAGCACCTCCAACCCGCCGATATCGCCGCGCTTCAGCCTGGCGACCGCCTCGCGTTCATCCATGGGTCTCCTTTCGACAACGCACTCGAGTGCCTCTACTACCTATATGGCTGAGCGGACGAAAAGGTTGGGGGTGTTACAGGTCGGCGCCAACAATCTGCTCGTTGAGGTCACCAGTGTATGGAGACGAGGGGTCAGGGCAGGGGATACTCTGACCCCGACTGGCAGCATCTCGCACTCTACTCCCTTGGCGCCGACCTGTAACAC
>DAOUGZ010000130.1:0-4226 GCA_034428955.1 Anaerolineae bacterium
GGCCTGCACCGCGCAGGCCCTGCAAGAGCGGCAGGCCATGCAGGTGCTGCTCCGGGCGGGGCCGGACGGCGCCGCGGTTGCGCTCTGCCTCCCCCATGCCGCCCTCGGCCTGCGCCTCTCAACCACGACGGATCAACGCCGGGCGCTGATCGCCGGCCAGCAGCAGGCCGCTCGTGCCCTGCGCGCCGACCTCGCCGAGTACCTGCGCAAGCAGGATTTCCACTGTCGCGAGGCGCGCGGCAACGAGGCCGACTCCCCCTGGCGCGCCGTAGCCCATGTGGCCGCCGCTGAGCACCTGGCCGCGCCGCCGCTCCTCTGGGAGCATCCGCAGCCGGGGCGCTAGTGCTGCGTCACGCAGAGCTCGGCCGCTATTGGGGCACGTCCTCAGCTCGCTTCGACAGCGCCACGACGTCATCTGGCCGCCCCGGTCGCTCGCGGAGGACTCCCTCACCTGGCGCCGGCAGAGGGAGCCCCGCGCGGGCGGAATGCGGCTACCCCTGCCTGGCATGCCTTTTGCTCCACTTCCCCCGGTAGGTGGAGGGGAGGCGGAGCGTGTCGGGATGGAGAGGGCCGCAGGAGGCGGAAGGGCACCCGTCGCGGCATGCCTGGCTGCGAGGCGTGCCGGACATCCTCTGGGCGCCGCTGGTGGCGGGCGGGTTGGTGCTGCTGGCCGGTGCGGCGAGTGTGGCCTCCGGCCTGCCCTGGCTGTTTGCCAGCCTGGGGCCCACAGCCTACCTGCAGGCGGAGGATCCCAAGCAGCATGCCTCCCGCCTGTACAATGTCGCTGTGGGGCACCTGATAGGCCTGCTGGCCGGTTACTTTTCCGTCTGGGTGCTGGGCGTGGCCCAACAGCCGAGCGTCTTTGTCGAAGGCGTGACCACGCCGCCACGCGCCTACGCCGCCGCTCTATCCGTTGGCCTGACGGTAGCCGGCACCCTGCTCGCTCGCGCCTCGCACCCCCCTGCCGCGGCCACGACCATGCTCATCGCGCTGGGCGTGCTCCGCCCGACAGCGGCTGACGCCGGCGCGATCGTAGTGGGCGTAGCCATCGTGGGGCTAGCCGGCGAGTTCCTTCGGCGCCTGCGCCTCCGGGGCGCCTGCGGCGACGGCGTGGGCCAATGAACCCGGCGCAGGGTGGTGGCGTTCGGGCCAAGGATCGCCCACAAAGGGGCGTAGCTGCGCCTGCATACTGCGCAGCGTCTCTGCGTAGGGCACGTTCAGTGCGCGCCGCAGGCTGCCGTCCGCCTGGCGCTCCAAGTCCCACAGCCCATAGGCCTTGTACTCGCCGGTGTCCCAATCTGGGCTGGTGGTGACCGGGTACAGGCAGATGCCCAGGAGCGGCAGCCCGCGCCTTAGCAGGCGCTGCGCTTCGCCGGCGACATACTCCAGCCAGGGCCCGCGTACGGCACCCTCCGCCGAGGTCTCGGAGATGAAGAAGGGCCGCTCATAGCGGGCGTAAGCCCGCGCCAGCAACTCGCTGAGGTCCACCCAGCCGGGGTCGGCGCGCGTCAGGGTGCCCCCGCCGAGATACTCTTGGTTGTAGGGGTAAAAGTTGAACCCCAGGATGTCCAGATAGCGCGGGCTCCCCCCCAACTCGGGCGCCTGCCGCCCAACCAGCATCTCCAGCGCCTCGAACTGGGACTCGTTGCGGGCCTCTGCGTCCGCGATGAGGTCCGGCCGGTCTGCTGGGGCGACGGTGTGGATCAGTGGGTCGGTGTGCACGATGCGCGCCCGCGGGTCCACACTCCGGATAGCCTCGATCCCGGCGATCTCGGCGCGGACGAGGTTGCGCTTGGCGACGCCGGCCTCCCCCTGGCGAAAGGGGTGAAAGATCGCCGCCTGGCCGACCGCCCAGGCCAGGTAGGATATCTCGTTGATCGGCGCATAGATGGGCACGGCGTCCGTATGCTCCCGGATGTAGCGGGCAAAGGCGCGCGCAAAAGCGGCAAAGCGGTCCGGGAGGTGCGGGTGCAGCGGGTCGATGTCGTCGGGCGTGCCATAGTGGTAGATATCCCAGATGACCTGTACACCGTGGCGCTCGGCAGCGCGGAGCAGCGGCTCGACGCTGCCGAAATCATAGTGGCCGGCCCTCCGTTCGATCAGGTGCCAGCGGATGCCATCGCGCACCGTACGCAGCCCAAACTGGGTGACCAGGGAATAGTCATGGTCGCAGTGGGCGTCGTGCTGCATCTCGGCCGTCAGGTCCAGGCGCCCGCGCCCGTTGCGATGTATCTGCGTAGCACACTCAAAGCCGGCCATCCAGAAACCCGGGAAGGGGCTCTCCGTGATCATCTCTCCTCCACGTTGGGTGCTTCGTCGCCGGTTGGGATGCCCATTGGTTGATGGGAATGCTGCCGGGGCGTCGTGCCGCGTGGCCTTTCCGCCAAGCACGTCCCCGGCGCGCTCTTCCTGCAGCAAGCCTGGTGCCAACTGCTCAGTCCCCCCCGGCCCGATCATCGCCTCCGTCCGCCGGCTCGTCGGGGGGCTGCAGCCGGGCGTTGAGTTGGGCCAGCTCGCTGCGGATTGCCTCCAGAGTCTCCCTCTCCGCCGGCGCGGGTCCGCTTGGAGCGTTTGTGTCTCCGCCCACCAGATACGAGGCAATCGAGCCGGTGAGGTAGCTGAAAACAGCCAGGCCGACGAGGCGCAGCAGCATGGCGATGACGCGGCCTTCGGTGGTGATTGGGCTGGCGCCGATGTTGATCGTGGTGACCAGGGTGGCCGCCCACCAGAGCGCCTCCGGAAATGTGCGCAGCTCGCTTTCGGCCACGGGCTGCTCGAAAAAGCTGACGGCCGCCGCGCCAACCAGGACGGTGACCAGGACGATGGCGACGACGTACTGAAAGCCGCCCCGGCCCAATATCTCGGATGCGCCCCGCGTGGCGCGATTGGCGCCGAGAACGACCCGCAGCAGGGAAAGGGAGCGTAGCGCAGATACCGCGCGCACCACGCGCAGGATGCCGAAGAAAGGCAGCAGTACAGACAGCCCCACCACCCAGTTGTCGGCGAGGTAGTCGATCTTGTGCGGGGCGATGGCCAGCTCGAGCAGGAACTCGGCCAGGAAGAACGCCCAGATGCCCAAATCGAGGCTCTGGACGACCGGCAGCAGCACCGCTGGGATGATTCTCGTCAGATCGACGACGATGACGATCACCCAGAGGAGGGCCAGGACGGCTAGGGGCACGTCCAGGCGCGCTCTGAGCCGATCGAGCAACGCCTGCCGCTCTTCCGGGGTCTGCTGCCAGAAAGGCCGGTTGGCCAATGGCCTCGCTCCCTGCGTGTGTTGCTCGGGCGCAGAGAGCAGGTAGCAATGGTCGTGCCATTTCATTCTGTAGGGGCGGTTCTCGAACCGCCCCTACAACGCGGGAACCGCCCTACAGAGCGCGTCCGGCGCCGGCGCTTTCGGTGCGCCGGCAACTGGAAGCGGTATTAGCTACAGCTCGTCCTGCCCGCATCGAGGTGCAGCACCTGACCGGTCATGTAGCCGGAGTCGATGCTGGATGCCAGGAAGACATAACTGGGAGCCATCTCGAAGGGCTGCGCGGCGCGGCCCATTGGCGAGTCCTGGCCGAAACGCGCGACATCCTCCGCCGGAAAGCTGGCCGGGATGAGCGGAGTCCACACCGGGCCGGGCGCCACAGCGTTCACACGGATGCCCTTTTGCACGAGCTGGCGCGCCAAGCCGCGGGTAAAGGTGACGATCGCCCCCTTGGTAGCTGCATAGTCCAGCAGTTGGGGGTTGGCATCGTAGGCGTTGACCGAGGTCGTGTTGACGATGGCGCTGCCCTCCGGCATGTGCGGCAGGGCGGCCTTGGCCATGTTAAAGTAGCCAAAGATGTTGGTGCGAAAGGTGCGCTCGAGCTGCTGGGTGGAAATCTCTTCGACGCCCCGCACCACGTGCTGCTCGCCGGCATGGTTGACCAGGATATCCAGCCGGCCCAACTCGTTCACCGTCTGCTGCACCGCCTGCCGGCAAAAGCCCTCATCGCCCACATCGCCGGCGATGGTGAGGCAGCGGCGCCCCTCCTGCTCGACCTCGCGCTTGGTCACCTGGGCGTCCTCATGCTCGTTGAGGTAGATGATGGCCACATCGGCGCCCTCCTTGGCATAGTGGATGGCCACCGAGCGGCCGATGCCGGAATCACCGCCGGTGATGAGGGCCACCTTGTCCTGCAGCTTGCCCGAGCCCCGATACTGAGGGACCTCCTCGACGGGCTTGGGCTCCATGA
>DAOUGZ010000131.1:0-5135 GCA_034428955.1 Anaerolineae bacterium
GGCGTGCTCATCGGCGAGATCAGTGCCCTCTACGGGGCCTTTGTCGCCGGGCGCCCCTCGCCGCTGGCGGACCTGCCCATCCAGTACGCTGACTTTGCGCACTGGCAACGCCAGTGGCTGCAGGGCGAGGTGCTCGATGCCCAGCTCGATTACTGGAAGCGACAACTGGCGGGCGCGCCCACCCTCGACCTGCCCAGCGACCGCCCGCGGCCGGCCGTGCAGACCTGGCGCGGCGCCACCCAGTCTCTGCGCCTGCCCCGCGACCTGGCCGAGCGGCTCAGGGCCTTTTGCCGGCAGGAGGACGCTACACCCTTCATGGTGCTCCTGACCTGCTTCCAGGTGCTTTTGCACCGCTACAGCGGCCAGGCCGATATCTGCGTGGGCACGCCCATCGCCAACCGCAACCGCGCCGAGACCGAGCCGCTCATCGGCTTTTTCGCCAACACCCTCGTGCTGCGCGTCGATCTCTCCGGCGACCCGGATTTCCGCGAGGCGCTACGCCGTGTGCGCGAGGTAGCCCTGGGCGCCTATGCCCATCAGGACCTGCCTTTCGAGATGATCGTTGAGGCGCTGCAGCCCGAGCGTGACATGAGCCACGGCACCCTCTTCCAGGTGATGTTCATCCTACAGAACGCGTCGGCACAAGCGCAGGCGCTCCCGGGGCTGACCCTGAGCCAGCTCGAGGTCGAGGCGGGGACGGCCACATCGGACATCACGCTCTCGATCAGTGAGGATGACCAGGGGCTGGATGCCTCGCTGGAGTATTCCACCGACCTCTTTGACGCCGCGCGCATGGCGCGCATGCTCGGGCACTACCGTCACCTCCTCGAGGGTGCGCTGGCCGAGCCGGAGCGGCCCATCTCCGCCCTGCCGCTGCTCAGCGAGGCCGAGCGGGCGCAGATCATCGACCGGTGGAACGAGGCCACGCGCCAATGGCCGGGTGAGTTGACCGTGCAGCGCCTGTTCGAGGCCCAAGCCGCACGCACACCCGAGGCGCCGGCTGTGGTCTCGGGCGAGGAACGGCTGACCTACGGCGAACTCAACCGCCGGGCCAACCAACTCGCCCGCGAACTCGTCGCCCGGGGCGTAGGGCCGGAGGAGGTAGTTGCCGTCTGCCTGGATCGCTCGCCGGAGGTGTTCGTGGCTCTGCTGGGTGTGCTCAAGGCCGGCGGCGCCTATCTGCCGCTGGACCCGGCCTACCCCCGCGACCGGCTCGACTATATGCTGCGTGATGCGCGGCCCAGGGTTTTCCTGACGCGCCGGGCGCTCTCGGCCGGGCTCGACGCCCAGGGCGCGCAGGTGCTCGACCTGGACGCCGCGCCGCGCCTGGACCATCACCCGGAGGGCAACCTGCCCCCGCGCAGCAGGCCGGGCGACCTGGCCTATCTCATCTACACCTCTGGCTCAACGGGGGAGCCCAAGGGGGTGATGGTGGAGCAGGGCAGCTTGGCTAACGCCTACTTGGCCTGGGAGCAGGCCTACGGGCTGCGCGCGCTGCGGGCGCACCTGCAGATGGCCAGCTTTTCCTTCGACGTGTTCACCGGCGACTTGGTGCGCGCCCTCTGTTCGGGCGGGCGGTTGGTGCTCTGCCCGCGCGAGTCGTTGCTCAGCCCGCGCGAACTCTATGGCCTGATGAAACGCGAGGGGGTCGATTGCGCCGAGTTCGTTCCCGTCGTGCTGCGCGCGCTGGTCGAGTACCTGGAGGAGACGGGGCAAGCCCTGCCCTTTGTGCGCCTGATCGCCTGCGGCTCCGACACCTGGTACGTCGGCGAGTACGAGCGCTTCTGGCGCCTCCTGGGCCCCGAGACGCGCCTGATCAACTCGTTCGGCCTGACCGAGGCCACCATCGACAGCTCCTACTTTGAGGGGGCGCCGGGGGACCTGCACCCGGGCCAGGCTGTGCCTATCGGGCGGCCCTTTGCCAACACGCGGCTATACGTCGTCGATTCGCGCTTGCAGCCGGTGCCGGTGGGGGTGCCGGGCGAGTTGCTCGTCGGCGGGCCGGGGGTGGCCCGTGGCTACCGCAACCGGCCCGAACTGACGGCCGAGCGCTTTATCGCCGACCCCTTCACGGCCGAGCCGGGCGCGCGCCTCTACCGCACGGGCGACCTGGCCCGCTATCTGCCCGACGGCAACATCGAGTTTCTGGGCCGGATGGACCAGCAGGTCAAGGTGCGCGGCTTTCGGGTCGAGCTGGGCGAGATCGAATCGCTGCTGGGCCGCTGCCCCGGCGTGCAGCAGGCTGCCGTTGCCGCCTGCGACACGGGCCGCGCCTCCGGCGATCGGCGTCTGGCTGCTTATCTGGTGCCCGATGGGGCTCCGCCTGAGGTTGGGGCGGTGCGCCGCTTCCTGCAGGAGAGGCTGCCCGACTATATGGTGCCCTCCGCCTTTGTCTTTCTGGAGGCGCTGCCGCTCACGCCCAACGGCAAGGTCGATCGCCAGGCGCTGCCCGCCCCCGATTGGTCCGAGCGCAGCATAGAGGGCCGTTATGTGGCGCCGCGCACGCCGCTGGAGGAGGGGCTCGCCGGCATCTGGAGCCAGATCCTGGGCGTGGAGCAGGTGGGTATCCACGACAGCTTTTTCGAGCTGGGCGGCCACTCCCTGCTGGCCACACAGGTCATCTCGCGCCTGCCGGGTGCCTTTGGGGTAGAGCTGCCGCTGCGCTCTCTCTTTGAAGCGCCTACCGTCGCCGGGTTGGCCGAGCGCATCGAGGCGGCCCGCGCCGCCGAGGCGGGGCTCGTGGCGCCGCCCATCCGGCGCACCCCGCGCGACGGCGAGCTGCCCCTCTCCTTTGCCCAGCAGCGCCTGTGGTTCCTGGACCAGCTCGAACCCGGCAGCCCCTTTTACAACATGCCGGAGGCGGTGCGCCTGCACGGCCCCCTGGATGTGGGCCTGCTGGAACGCTGCCTGAACGAGATTGTGCGCCGCCACGAGATCCTGCGCACGACCATCGTCACCGTCGACGGGCGCCCCCAGCAGGTCATTGCTCCCCAGTTGGTCCTGACGCTGCCGGTGATCGACCTACGCGGCCTGCCGGAGAGCGAGCGCGAGGCTGAGGCGTTGCGCCTGATGGGCGAGAGCGTGCAGCAGCCCTTCGACCTGGCCCAGGGGCCCCTGCTGCGCGCCCAGTTGCTGCAACTGGGGGAGGACGAACACGCCATTCTACTGAACCTGCACCATATCATTGCCGACGACTGGTCGACCAACGTCCTGATCCAGGAACTGGCTGCCCTCTACACGGCCTACTCGGCCGGGCAGCCTTCGCCGCTGGCGGACCTGCCCATCCAGTATGCGGACTATGCCCGTTGGCAGCGCGAGTGGCTGCAGGGGGAGGTGCTCGAGGCGCAACTGGCCTACTGGAAGGAGCAGCTTGCCGGCAGTCCGGGCCTGTTAGAGTTGCCCACCGACCGGCCGCGCCCTGCCGTGCAGACCTTCCGCGGCGATTCTTTCAGCTTTTCCCTGCCGCCGGACCTGCGGCAGCGGCTCGAGGCGCTGAGCCGCGAGGAGGGAGCTACCCTCTTCATGGCCCTGCTGGCTGCCTTCCAGGCCGTGCTGTATCGCTACACCGGCCAGGAGGATATCGCCGTCGGTACGCCCATCGCCGGCCGCCATCGGGCCGACGTGGAGGGCCTCATCGGCCTCTTTGTGAACACCCTCGTGCTGCGCGCCGATCTCTCCGGCGAGCCGAGCTTCCGCCAGCTACTGCGGCGGGTGCGCGAGGTGGCTCTCGGCGCCTACGCCCATCAGGACCTGCCCTTTGAGATGCTCGTCGATGCGCTGCAGCCTGAGCGAAACCTCAGCCATAGCCCGCTCTTCCAGGTCATGTTCGTCTGGCAGAACGCGCCGCTGCGCGCTCAGGAGCTGCCGGGCCTCACCATCAGCCCGCTCGAGGCCCACAGCGGCACGGCCAAGTTCGACCTGACCCTTTTCATGGTTGAGGAGGGCGAGCGTCTCGGCGCCGCTTTTGAGTACAACAGTGACCTCTTTGATGCGGCGACCATTGTGCGCCTGGCGGACCACTTCCGGCGTTTGCTGGAGGGCATCGTCGCCGAGCCGGATGCGGCCATCGCCGGGCTGCCGCTTCTGAGCGAGGCCGAGCGCCGGGAGATGCTGCAGGTCTGGAACGATACGGCCGCCGTCGTGCCCGCCGTGCCCTGCGCTCACCACCTCATTGAGGCGCAGGCCGCGCGCACACCCGAGGCCGTGGCCGTCGCCTGCGAGGGCGAGCGCCTGACGTATGCCGAGCTGAACCGGCGGGCCAATCAGGTGGCGCACCATCTGCAGCGGCTGGGTGTGGGGCCGGACGTGCCCGTGGGCATCGCCCTGGAGCGCTGCCCGGAGCTGGTGGTCGGGCTGCTGGGCGTCCTCAAAGCGGGCGGTGCCTACCTGCCCCTCGACCCCAGCTACCCAACGGAGCGGCTGGCGTTTATGCTGGAGGACGCCGGTGTGCCCGTGTTGCTCACGCAGGAGCGGCTGCTGCCGTTGTTTGAGGACGTGGGCGAGCTGCCGGCGCTGCGGGTGCTCTGCCTGGATCGAGACTGGTCATCCATTGCTGAGGAGCAGGAGGTCAACCCCGAGTGCAGCGCGGGCGCGGAGAACCTGGCCTACATCATCTACACCTCGGGCTCCACGGGCAGGCCCAAGGGCACGCTGGTTACCCACGGTGGCCTGGTCAACTACTTGGCCTGGTGCCGGCGCGCTTACCCTCTCGCTGCCGGTGAGGGCGCACCTGTGCACTCGTCCATCTCCTTCGACCTGACCGTCACGGGGCTCTTTGCGCCATTGGTGACGGGGCGCACCGTCGAACTGCTGCCTGAGCACCTGGGCGTTGAGGCGCTGGCTACCGCCCTGCGCCGCTCGAAGGACTATTCGCTGGTCAAGATCACACCGGCGCACCTGGATCTGCTGAGCCGGCAGTTGGCGCCCCACGAGGCGGCGTGCTGCACGCGTGCCTTTATCATCGGCGGCGAGAACCTGCTGGCCGAGCGCCTGCGTTACTGGCAGGCGTGCAGCCCGCAGACGGCGCTGGTCAACGAGTATGGGCCCACAGAGACGGTGGTGGGCTGCTGTGTCTACTGGGCGCCGCCGGGCGAGCGGGATGGCTCGGTGCCCATCGGCCGGCCGATCGTCAACAC
>DAOUGZ010000132.1:0-52485 GCA_034428955.1 Anaerolineae bacterium
TGGCGGGCCAGTTGGCGCAATTCGGCGTATTGAGTATCATCCAGTCTTGTACGGAGCATGGCGGGTTCCTAGCGAGATGTGGTGTCCACTAGTTTACCCGCCAGCTCCGTCTTTGTTAAATGCGCTTGCTAAATGTGCAAAGAACTTTCTGCGACCTACTTAGCCGAGGCCGCTCCCACGCCTTACCCCGCAGAGTCTAGACGTGGGAACCGCCTCGACCGGGTTTAGGAATACGTCCTCGTGCGGCTATGAGGGAGCATCGAGGCTACGGGCGGACGGCTCGGATTCTGCGCCGCCAGCGACTGCGCTGACACCGAGCAACTGCAAGAGGCCCCTGGCTACCCGTGCCCGCACTCCCCTCTCGCGGCGCCCTTTGCCTCTTGCATAGTAGGCATCGCCATAGTAGCCGGTGCGTCCGCGACGCACCTTGTTCATCACCACACCCAGAATCGGGGCGTGTGCACCCTGCAGCACGGCCACCAACTGCCGCAACATGTTGCGCCGCGTCTTGCCTGCCTCTGCGACCAGCACCACCCCATGCGCCTGTTTGGCCAGCACCGCCGCATCGGCAACGCTCAGCGCCGGCGGGCTATCCACGATGACATAGTCGGCCATCGACCGCAAACGCTCGAGCAGCGCAGCCGTTTCCGGAAAGCCCAGAGTCTCGGCCGGGTTGACGGGAATGCGCCCTGCGGAGAGAAGGCGCAGGCCCGGCAGGCTGGTCCGCTGCACGACAGACTCGGGGTCCAATCCCACCCGATAGATCAAAGAGGTCAAACCGCGCCGGTTCCGCCGCCCGAAGCACAGGTGCAGGCTGGGCCGGCGCAAGTCGGCGTCGACCAGAAGCACCTCCTTCCGGCTCTGAGCCAGGATAGCGCCCAGGTTGGCAACGGTGGCCGTTTTGCCCTCACCGGACTTGGCGCTGGTCACCAGCAGGATGGTCCCGCCGCCTTCTTGATCGGGCAGCGAGAACTCGAGATTCGTGCGCAACACCCGGTAGGCCTCGCTGTCCGCAGAATCGGGCTCGACGGCCACCAGCGGGCTACCGCCGGCGGACTCGCGCATGGCAAAGCGCCCGATGGACGCCAGGGCCGGCAGGCGGACGGCAGCTTCCAGATCCTCCGGCCCCTTGACCGTGTCGTCGATGTATTCGATGATCAGGACCAGGCCGGCCGTCAGCATCGCCGCACTCAGGCCCGCCAACATGCCCTTGGTGATCGCCCCGCTTGGGATAGGCTGTTTGGGCACCTCGGCCGGCTCCACAACAAGCAACCCCCTGGTCTCCATGGCCTCTGCCAGGCGCACCTCGCGCAGGCTTTCCAGCAGCCCCTCGTAGGTAGCACGATGTTGGTTGACCATCGCCTCGAGCCGGGTCACGGCGGCCTCGTCCCGCTGCGGCTTGGCGCGCTCGACATCCAGCACGGCCTGGCTCGCCGTTATCTCCCCTTCGAGCACCGCCAGCTCCTGCAGCAGGCTCTGCCGTGTACTGGCAAAGCGCGCGGTCAGCCGGGCCCGATTCTGCGCCTCGAACACGCGGGGAATCTCGTTGACAACAGCAGCCGCGATCTGTGGGTCAGCGTGGCGGACACTGAGCCGAATGAGTTGCGTGTCACGTACCGGCTCTACGGTCACCCCTCGGCTAAGCCTAGCCAGCTCCGTATCGTCAAAGGCCAGCTTGAGCCGGCTTGTTACCTCGCGGAGCAACTGGTCGCTCCTGAGCAGATGCGCGTAAGAGCCAACGCGGCGCTCGCTGAGTAGTAGCGACTGGTATTCCGACTCGCCGGTCTTTTCGCTTTCATCAATCATAATCGTTGCCGACGATTCATATATAGGTATGGCGCGCTTCACCGCGGCATACGCCGCGGCGCCCGCCAAGAGCGCCGCCAGCGCGAGGAGCCACGCCCAACGCCACAACATGGCCGCATAGCGTTTCAGGTCGGCCGTCTGGTAAGTGTCTTCCTGCAAAGGTAAACTCCTTTCAACCCGCACTGCCGGGCGCAGTTGCCGTGGGAGAGGTCAGTTCCGCCCAGGCCTGTTGGATGCGCTGGCGATTTGGGAGCAGCACCATCGCGCCCTGCGGTGTCACCCAGTCACGCACCATCGTTGCGTCAAAGACGCGCGTACGGATAGAGTCAGGGTCAATCCGCATGGCCAAAGCGAGCAGAGAGGCCGCCTGGCCAGCGTCCAGGTCAGTCTCTACCGCTGTCGAGAGGGTTCTTGCCAACCCAGGCAATTGAAGGAGGGCGCCCGGCTGCAGGGCCGCCTCGCGTATCGCCAACAGGATCTGCTGCTGGCGCCGGGTGCGGTCGAGGTCGTTGCTGCGGCTACGGTCTCGCGCATAGCTCAAAGCAGTCTCACCATCCACATGCTGCACGCCCTCCTCAATGCCATACTCGGGCAGAGCATGCTCAACGGTGAGAGTGATGCCGCCGAGAGCGTCAATCGCCTGCACAAGGCCCTCAAAGCGGATCCGCACGTATCGCTCCACCGGTATGCCCAGATTCTGCTGCAAAGTCTCGGCCAGGAGAGCAGGTCCGCCTTCCTTGCCCAGGGTCTGTTCGCCCAAATAGTCCACCACGTTGATGCGGTTCTCGCCATGGCCGGGGATTGTGACCCAGAGGTCGCGCGGTATGCTGAACAGGGCGATGCTGGCGGGCTTTTCCCGGATAGTCGCAACCATGATCGTGTCGGTCCGCCAGGATGGGTCGCCATCTACCAGGTCACAGCCCAGAAGGAGGATGTGCATATCCCCCGGAGCCGCCCCGGCGCGTGTGGGTGTGGCGGCAGCCCCCTGGGCTGCCGTAGGAGCCACGCGTGCCGGGGCATTGCGGGACGTAAGCCGGACCCAGGCCAACGCCAGACCAAGGCTCACAACCCCAAACAGCAACAGCACCGATAGTATCCAGCGCCTCACGGTCTTCCTCCCAGTTCTCTGCTCTACTGCGCCACCCGGAGCCTCTCTCCGCTGTAGCTGAGCAGTCGCTTGGCCTCTATTATGGAGTAGTTGCCAATTCCATGCCGGCCAGCGAGGCTACCTCCTCCTCCTCGACCCCACCATAGAGGGAAGTCATGCGGGTACGGCGAATGAGGTGGTCCGTAGTGTCGCATAGCGTCTTATAGTTGCTGTAGCAAGCGGCGCGAAAGTCGGCAACGGCACCGGACTCGATGGCCGACTTGACCTCCAGGATACCGTCGGCCACGGTCCGGCGAGGCACAAAGCCGAGCCGAGAGCGGATCTTGCCGAAACTCACTCGATAGTTGCGCCGGTCCTGGTCGTCGCCGTTGCGCACCACCCGCACACCTGGGATGAGTTGCTGCATCAGGTCGCCCAGTTGCAGGATCTGATAGTTCTGCTCGTCGCTGCCGACGTTGAACACCTCGCCCTGCACGACCGCTCTGGGCGCCTGCAAGCAGTGCACGATGGCTTCCGCCACGTCGTCGACGTGCACGAACGGACGCCACTGGCTGCCACCGAATATCGAGATCGACCTCTCGCACACAGCCTGGGCTGCCAAGGTGTTGACCACCAGATCGAAGCGTGGGCGCGGCGACAGGCCATACACCGTAGCGAACCGCAGAACCGTTGTAGCAAAGCGGTCGCTATTCAAGGCCAGTACAGTGCGCTCGGAGGCGATCTTGCTGCGCGCATATAGCGACACGGGGTTCAGCGCCGAGCGTTCGTCGAGCGTCTCATCGCTTGCACCATAGACGCTGCAGGTCGAAGCAAAAATGTAGCGCTGAATGCCCGCGCCGCGCGCGGCCTCGGCGATCATGCGCGTCGCCGCCAGGTTGATCTCCACCGTGAGCTTTTCGTCGAGCGCACAGGCCGGGTCGCCCACCAGCGCGCCCAGGTGCACGACAGCATCAGCATACTGCAGCGCCCGGGTCACAGCCTCGATGTCGCGCAGATCGCCATAGATGAACTCAAACCTCTCGTGCTCATAGAGGTCGCGGATAGCCCGGTCGCCATAGACCAGAGCGTCGAGCACGGTCACATAGTAGCCACGGTCCAATAGCTTGCGCACCAGCACCGAGCCGATATAGCCGGCCCCACCGATAACCAGGATCGTGCGCAGGGTGCGAGGCTTGGGTCGGCCCCATATCCTGGCCTCGGCCCAAACGGTGGATCGCCAGAGGTCGGCGCACAGCCTGAGCCCGCCCACCAGAACGAGCGTCAGAAGCCAGGCCACGATCCAAACGCTGCGCGGCAGGTGTATGCTGCCCGGCAGAAAGGCATAGGCGATGGCGGCAAAGACGAGGTAGGCAGACGCGACCGCCTGCAGAACCACGACCATCTTGTAGCGTTTGCGATAGGCCCGGCCATAGGTATAGAACCCATTGGTCAAAAAACTGACCAAGCAGATCGCCGTCAGCAGCGGCGCCAGAGTGCGATAGGAGTCGATCGACGAACGCAGCGCAGCCTCGTAGACGTCCGCAGAAGGCTCTGGATTGCCGCCGGCGACGACAAAGAGAGAGAGAAAGCGCAGTAGAAGGGCAACCACCAGAGCCATGTTCACCAGGAGGGCATCAGCGATGATGCGCTCCAGCATCTCCAGAGTCAGGTGTCTGGGGAAACGCATGGCCATCTCCTATGGGCACCACAGCACACCGGCAGAGCGGGTATATCGCGGCATGACCGGTCTCGCTGGGCGCGCGGTTTTTGGTAAGGCATCGCGACAATCGGCTCCCCAGACTCGGCCTCCCACACGACGTCGCTTACGGACAGCGATGGGAATAGAGGCCGGGAGCCGGTGTGCAGGTAAACGGGGCCACCGGGCAATCCTCCACCCGATAGCCCAGGGTCCGCTGGTAGGCCGGTATTGCCTACCGGTCGCTCATGGCCCCGTGACAAAGCGCCGGCCGGCCGGAAGAGGCAGCCGCATCCCGCAGGGCCTCGGCATAGCGGTGAGCCCGTTCCACAGCCCGGCAGATCCCGGCAACCGTGCGCGTATCCATGTGCGACCAAATGGGCAAGCTGATGCTCCTCCAGGCCACCCGGTCGGTGACGGGGAGGGCATTGCGCCAGCGAGCATACAGGTGGCGGTACGATTCCTGGAGGTGCATGGGAGGATCGTGGTACTTGCGAGTATCGACGTTCTCCGCCTTGAGCGTCGCACACAGCTCATCTCGGGTGAGCCCAAACTGCGCCTCATCGACGAGGACCGAAAGGTCCTTGTATGAACTGCGGTCATCAGGGTGAACGCGCTGGAAGGTGAGCCCCGGCAGATGGCCCAATCGCTCGCGAAAGGCGGCGGCAACTCGGTTCCGGCGCTGGGTGTTCTCCTCCAGCATCTCCAGGCTCCTCGAGCCAAGCAGCGCACCAAACTCGGGCAGGCGAGCGTTCAAGCCGGGGAAGCGGCTGTCATAGTCACCCGGGTTGCCATACTCCCGCCCGATGCGGATATGCTCAGCCAGCGCATCGCTGTTGGTAGCCACAATGCCCCCCTCGCCCGCTACCAGCAGTTTGGTGGGGCTCAGAGAAAAGACTTCTGCGTCGCCAAAGCCTCCAACAGGCCTGCCGCGATAGCGTGACCCGGCACCGTGGGCCGCATCAAAGATGAGCTTGAGGCCATGACGCTGCGCGATGGCCTGCAATTCGGCTACCGGCGCAGGGTTGCCAAAGTTGTGTACGGCTACGATAGCGCTCGTGCGCTCCGTGATGGCCGCCTCAACAGCAGCGGGATCCACATTCCAGGTATGAGGGTTGATCTCCGCAAAGACCGGCTCTATCCCCAGCCAGAGCAGGGGATGAACGGTAGCCATGAAAGTGAATGAAGGGACGATCACCTCGCCCTTTAGACCCAGACCGTGGCAAGTGAGCAGCAGGCCCATCGTACACGAAGAGACGCCGATAGCATGCTTCACGCCCAAGTGCTCGGCCATCCGCTCCTCAAACAGGCGCAGGTGCTTTCCCTTGGTCAACATGCCGGTGGCCAGCAGTTCACCCACCTCAGTGGCCATCCTGTTGTCGTAGGCGGGCAGTGTAGGCTTTACCAGTGGGACGGGCCGGTCAAACACCGGGGCGTTACCTAGAATGGCAGGTTTCTCAAACATGCCACCTCCTGCTACATAATCTCGCTCATCTGGCCAACCACCGCCTGAGAGGAGACACAGCGCACTTTCTCCATGTTATGCGGCTTTTCATCGATGCTGGCCGGTGGCCGGCGGTAAGCCGGAAAGTAATCTGTCTCCGTGGGCTCGATGCCGGCAAAGGCGCAGAGTCTGGCATACATCTCCGGATATAGGATTCTCTGTATGGTTTTGAACCGGCACAGCCGCCCGCCAAAGCCGGCTTTGTAGCGCAGCAGGCCGTCGCTCCGGCAGCCGAGGCCGCCCCCCAGGTGCATCTGAGTCTTGCCCAACTGCTTGGCGAAAAGCATGCTGTCAAACATCAACAGGTGATTGGCTCCCGCCTTCCGGGCAACCTCGTTGGAGGCGCCGAGATGGTAGTGCCAGAAGGACTCGCCGGCGAGGTCCAGGGCAGCCGAGATGACCTGGCCATGCAAAGAGGCGGTGGCCAACCAAGCCGAGCCGCCGGGCAGAGCGAACAGGCCGGAGAAACAGGAGCGCGGAAAGTAGTAGCTTGGGCGTGCGCTCAGCCGATCCATAGTCAGCGTGTAGAGGTCCGCAAAGGCATCGATAGCCTCCGGTCCCTTCGAAAAAGCGACCTCAACCCCCAACTGCCGGGCGCGAGCGATGTTGCGGCGGTGATTCGTGCTCAGCTCAGCCTCCAGTTGGGCTGCAGCAGGCGTCAGATCGACAGCCACCGTCGGGCCACGGTCGATTACCCAATCCTGTGCCGATAGGGGCGCCTGCGCTGCCATGAGCGGATGCAAGCGCACGAACTCGGTCACCACGTTCATCTCCCGCAAGAGCCGGCCTTCACCAAGCCAGAACTCGCTGAGCAGGTCCTCGCAACGGGCCTGCCCGCAAAGCGCCCACGCCGGGCCCCCGTAGCCATAGCAACTGGTAGCATCGAACAAGCCCGAGAAACGCTCACACAAACCAGCCAGGGGCCGCAACAGGAGCGGGTGTACTACCAGGCCAAGGTCGGATTCGAGCACCATCAACCTGGGCAAAGCGCCAGGCTCTGTGTTCATCGCCGCGACATAGCCCGACCGGTGGTACACGTCGGCGTGATCGCAGAGATCGACCCAATGATCCCATTCGGGGCCGAGCCGGCCCACGATATGCCAACGACTCATGACCCCCCTCATAAGTTGCTCTCGGCCTTCCAAAGCAGCCGGCTGGGCAAACAGCCCTCTGCCCTTCAGGGCCGGTGGGTACCCAGGAACTCGGGTGCCGTCGCGTATCCCTCCTGGTTGATGCCCTCACGCCGCAGGACCTTCCAGGCCGTCAGGGCCATGATCTTGAGGTCCAACCACAGCGACTGGTGGTCCACATACCACACGTCTAGCTCGAACTTGCGCTCCCAGGCCAGAGCGTTGCGCCCGTTGACCTGCGCCCAGCCCGTGATACCTGGCCTCACCTCATGACGGCGCATCTGCCGTGCCGTGTAGCGCGGCAGGTATTCCATCAGCAGCGGACGAGGGCCGACCAGGCTCATCTCGCCGCGCAAGACGTTGAACAGCTCGGGGAGTTCGTCCAGGCTAGTGCTGCGCAGCAAGCGGCCCAGCCGGGTCAGGCGCTTGGCATCCGGCAGCAACTTGCCCTGCGCATCGCGCGCGTCCGTCATGGTGCGGAACTTGAGCAGCCTGAAAGGCCTAGCCTGCCGGCCGGGTCGCTCGTGGCGGAAAAGCACCGGCGAGCCGAGGTCGAGCCAGACCAGGGCGGCCACCACCGCTAGAAGCGGAGAGAGGGCAATCAGCGCCACAACGGCCAGCAGCACGTCGAGTACTCGCTTGCCCCGATAGGGCTCACGCCCCACCTGCAGAAATGCCTCGCCCGTTGGCTCAGGCAACTCTACCTCCTCGCACTCATGGTCTACTCAACCGGCCGGGGGCATACCACTATAGCCGCTCGGCACACGATGCCGGTGTGCGGTGTCGGCATCCACACCCTCCGCGACCACGTCCGCCAGCAACTGCTCCAGCCTGCCGGCCAGCCGGCCGAAATTGTGGTGCTCCATGACATAGCGCCAACCGCGCAGGCCCATCTCCCAGCGTTCCGCTACGGGTTTGCTTGCCAGCTCGCGGACGGCAGCAGCCAACGCGTGCGGCTGCTCGGGCGGAACCGAAAGGCCTGCACCTGCCTCAGCAACAGGGTCATTGCGGGCGTTGGTGCCGAACACGATAGGACGGGCACAGGCAAAATAGTCGAATATCTTGTTAAAGCTGATGCCAAACCTGTACAGCGGTATGCGGCGCATGGTCACAACAAAGGTATCCGCCCCTTGTAGCAGGCCGTACACCTGGTCCTTGGGCACAGAGTCGCGAAAGGCCACGTTCTGCAGGCCCTCAGCACGGGCGCGCGCAACGAGCCGGGGTTTCTCCGGGCCATCGCCTACCAGGCAAAAGCGCACGCTGCCGGCCAAACCCTCTCGCTGCAGGATAGCCGCCGCATCCAGCACCACGTCGAGGCCATTCGCCAGCCCATGCGCGCCGGCATACATTACCGTGAACACGCCATCGTCCGCCGGCGGGGTCGGTGGCGGCACGCTACTGGGGACAACACCATTGGGTATCCAGACCACGCTCTCAGCGCGCCCCCCCCTTGCCGCAATATGCTCCCCGGCATTGGGCAAAAGCGCCACAATGCGGCGGGCCCGGCGATACAGATAGGTCTCCATGCGCTCGAGCAGGCGCGTGACCGGGTGGCCCGCCGAGATGCCGCCCAGATCGATCAGCGACTGGGGCCAGATATCCCGCACTTCCAGGACAAACGGCACCCGGAAGCGGGCCGCCAGACGCTCCGCCGCCAGCGCAGCCAGCAAGTGAGGGCTTGAGCCAATCACCACATCCGGCCGCTCGAGCCGCCGCGTCCACAAACCGGTCCAGACCTGAGCGGCAAAAGCGACCATGTTGCCGATGCGCCTGAGGCCGTTCCCGGGGTAGGGCGGCGTACGCAGCCAGATAAAGGGCACGTCCTCAGAGGGCCAAGCCGGTGAAGCGCGCCGCGACAGATCCATCTGCCGGCGGAGTTGGTGGTTGAAAGAAGCAGCGATGAGAGCAACCTGGTGCCCTCGTTCGATCAGCTCGCGGGCCAGGGCATAGTGTCGAGTTCCGCCGGGCTCGGATGAAGGCAGAGCATAATGGTTCACCAGCCAGATACGCACAGCTTACTCTCCAACGCCATATTCGGACGATACCGCTCATCCCTGGTGCTTGCGCGATTCCTCGGCCTCGGGCGCCTGCAAGAATCGGCAGAGGCGGCTCTCACGCCGCCGAATTGTCGGACGCGAGCAAGCCCTCGGACCGAGCTCCCTTACTGCCTATCCGGACGACAGCCGATTGGGCTCCCACGCCGCCAGAATCGCGGGCGTGGGAGCCCAATCGGCTACTTCTCGGATAGGCTCTTAAGCGCTCCACGCCCGGGCAGGCAACGCATAACAGATTCCTTCCCATAACCGTCGCAGATCGTGGGGCAAACACTCCCGAGGGTTGGACCGCCAGTGCCCAGGATGGGTCAACAGGTAGATGACCGGCTCTCCGCGCCGGATAGCGGCGATGGGGTTCTCGCCAAGCCAGAGCCGGCGATGGGCACAGTCACAGTGACGGCTTGTCACATAGCGCATGATGGCCTCGTCGTATGCTTCCAGGCCGATGCCCAACTCCCAGCGCAGCGCCTGGCTGCGCAGTATCTCCCAATTCGGGATGTTGAGCTTGCGGTTGGCAAAGTCGCCATGCGAGGCCACGGTAACCATGGGCAAGCCGGTCCGCTCCCTGAGCGAGCACAGATTCTCCTTGAACCGCCGGCGTATCTCAGGCATGGCCGCGTAGACGTGCTCTCGGTCCTTGATCCGCCTCTTCTTGACCAGAGTGGCCAGTTCTTCATAGTGATAGCTGGCTTCGGACCCCGACTGCTCGATAGCGCGCATCAATGACACGTCGACGGTGCCCAGGCGAAAGTAGTAGGACGCATGTGCGCCCAAGCTCTGCTCAGCCTTCCACATGAGGCCGGCCGCGCCCACATCCGCATCAACATCGTGGCGCGAGATCAGATACCTGGCGTGGGCATCGACCGCTCCTCGCTCAACGATCTGCCAGAACGACCGAAGAGAGTGCATCTGGTACCCATGCGCCGCGGCCGCCGCGATCAGATCGCCGTACTGATCGAGCCTGGGCGGCATCAGCAACTCGGCATAGATCCTCTGCCACATGCTGCACTCCTTCAAACAGGCATCGCTGCAGGGCCTTTGCCTGCCTGCGCTGGAGACTCGCCCTGCCACACCCACCTGACTTTGTAGGGCCTAAAGCCCGTGCGCTCCTTGAACTGGCGCAATCCGGGATGGGCGCCGAAAAAGGTGTCGTACATGGCCCAGAGGGGGAGCCCGTGCTCGGCTTTGTGCTCAATCATCTCTCGGATGGTTTCGCTCACCAGCAGATACATGATGCCCTTCTCGAGGTCATCAGCATGCCCCAGCAGACGGTCGAAGGAAAAGGCCTCGCCCAGCAGCGGGGCCCATGCGTACGCTCTGACCACGCCCCGCTGGTCGAATACCCCATAGGCCGTGTGCTTATCCCCAAAGAAAGCGCCGAGTTGCTCCATGTCCAGGTAGCAGGGATCCATGGATTTTCCCTGCCGAGTTGGCTTGGAGGCGTTAATGAGCATGATCTCCTCCAGCCGCTCCATCGGGGTAAAGACGCCGAAAGAGAGCCCCTGACCCAGTGCAAGCCGCCGCTTCCGGCGTAGGTACGCCTTGTCCGAGCCATTGAGGTACTCCTCAAACGAGGCGGGCAATGGCAGCAGCCCCACCCCCCAGCGTTTGCGCTGGATGAACCGATAGCGGGGATGGGGCTTGGTAAAAGCCAGGTATGACTCCTGCGCCACCTGGCCGCCCCACATCTGTACCTCAACCTCGGGGAGCGAGCGCATCTCGCGCACGGTCTCGATCAGCCGCCTGATATTCACGCCTACCTCCTCCCGCATTAGTAGTGCACCGCAGAGATTCTGATGGGTGCGACTCGCCCCACGCGGCGCCATGTTACTCATCAGAACTTGTGCGGCGCAGTACTGCAACGACACTTCCTATCCATCCGATTGGAAATCGGGCTCTGGGCGCTGCGGCGAGAGGCTCCACGGCCCCAAAGGTGCGACTTCCAGTCGCCAGGTCCCAAAGTGTCGTTGCAGTACTAGTGCCTGGCTCGCAAGCCAAGGCCACGATAGGCCGCAAGCAGAGCGGGTTCTTCCTCTTCCCAGCCCAGGGTATTGCGGTACTCCAGCACCCTTTCGCGTTTTGCCCGGACCTCATCCCAAGAGATGGCACTGAGTAGAGCGCACAGAGCATCGCCGTCTACCGCAACTTTCCATCCACCCCCCGACTCGTCCACCAGGCGCCCCATCTCCGGCAAGTCGCTCACCACTATGGGCAGACCGTATATGAGGTACTCAAAGACCTTGTTCGGCAGGCACAGGTATTGGTTCAGACACACGTTCTGGTACATACACAGGCCAACGTCGGCGCCTGCAGTGTATGCAGGCAGAGCCTGTGGGCTGACGGCGGGATGAAAGTGTATGTTCGCATGGCGTCGCTCATAGCCCTTGACCAGGTCCGTGAGAGGCCCGTAGCCCATGAAGACGATGTGCTTCCGGCGATCCAGGCTGGCAAAGGTATCGAGCAAGAGATCAAGCCCTCTATCCTCGGTTAGCCCACCCTGGTAGATGAAGAGCATTTGATCCTCATGCAGGCCAAGTGCCTCCTTGAGCCGGTAGGGCACGGTTGCCCCTGGTTTGGGCCGGTAAGGCACATTGCGCACAACATGGACGTTTGCCAGCCTGTATCTTGCTTTGTACCACGCTGCAATCGATTTGTTGACGGTGATGACCGCGGCCGTCCGCTTCACCAGAAGCCTCTCCAGCATTTTCGCGAGCACCTTGCGTATGCCCACCATGCTCGCCGTCTCTGTCTCAAGTTCGTGAGTATCATAGACAACAGCGGATCCTGAGGCCGCTTTGAGGGCAACCCCAAGGGGAAGCGTCGCCAATGAATGGCAGTTGACAATCGCCACAGATTTCGCCAGATATCTGCTGAGGATTCTGATCTGCCATTCGGCATGGCGCAGAATCTTGGTCAGCAGGCCGCTTCGCCCTCGTGTGAACCTCAGCCGGACGCGCCAGATGGTCCGCTTCTCATCCAGATCCTCGTATTCAGGCAGCCCCTGGTCCCAGATACCGACGATGTGGATGCGTTCCACCAAGCCAGCACCCGCCAGGCTCCGGGTTTCCTTGAGCAGCCGGCTGGCGTATCGTAGGTCACTGGGATGCGCGTGCAGGTTGATCGTCATCATTCCGACTCCCATTCCTCACACATCCGGCTGCTCAGTGGCAGCCCGGGTATGCACTATGGTCGGGCCGCTCCTGCCGCCTGTCGTGCATCTGCATCCCAGCCTATCCCTCGGCGGGCAGCTTGCAGCACCTTCACGGGCCGGCTCCCAGCGCGATGCAACAGCCTCTCTCCTTGTTGAGGATAGGCATCAACCCGCAGGTGCGTCAGAGCGTCCGGCCATGTTGCGAGGCACTCCCATCCCCGCCCGAGTCCGACGCACGCACAGCCAATCCAGCACTGGAGCCATGACCAGGATAACGGCCAGACCGTTGCTCAGAAACACGGTTGTGTAGTCGGTGGATAGGAAGGAAAGGCAGGCCGCATCCACTGCAGCAACACAAGCGAGCAGTATGTGATCGCTTAACCTCTTGTAGACCCACAACGCCCCGTCCAATAACCACAACCCCAAGAGAGACAGTGGGTAGGAGAGTAGCCCAAAATAGCTATAGTAGGAGAACACGAAACAAGTATTGGCACTGATCGTGTCCAGCGGGTTGAGCGCATAGGCGAGACCGATGACGTTCGATACGTTGATGGCTGGAACGCCCATCAGCTTGGCCAACTTGGGGACGCCGCTGATCCCGATGTATCCCATTGTCTGAGCATAATGCGCATGCCACAGCCCCGTCTCCATAGGGGTATACAGCACGCGCTGCAGGATACCCTCTCGTAAATAGTCCCAGAAGACGTGCAACTGCAGTTCTTTACCCTCGCGCATTACGGTCAAGACGGTGGGTACAGCCAGCACGCCGACGGCTGCCGCCAAGATCTGGAGCGGATTCAGGGGTACCCCCCGGCGCAGGAGCAGGGCGAGGAGCATGACCATTATGATAGAGGCGGGATAGCCTCTCGCGCCGGTGGGGCTTACAGCAACCAGAACACCCATAATGCCGAACACGGCAACCATCGCCTGCCGCAGGCGCAAAAGCCTCAGGCTCCCAGCCAATCGCTGCACCAATAACACAGCCAGAAGGGGTGCGCAAGCTCCCGTCATGAACGAGAAACCGTAGCGCAGCAGGCCATCATCAATCAGTTTGAGCGACTCCTCGCGAGCGATGCTCGACCTCTCAGGGTCAAAGAGTATGGCGTGCATACCCGTCTGAGTGACCGGAACGACCGAAAAGTAATAAGCCACCACAGCAACAACCGAGGCCGCCAGGATCAACACCATCCTGCTCTGATAGCGTGTGGGTAGCGGCCGAGGGTGGAGAATACGCTGCCAGACAGCGTGCTGCCCTTTGCGTGGCCTGGCCAGGGAACCCAAGAGCCCCATGAGCGGGAATCCGTGAGCCAGCAATGCAAAGTCCCAGGGCTCAGGCAGGAAGGCATAGATATGTTGCGCGTCCACCGTCGCCGCCCACTGGATCATGATGTGGAAGAACAACACGACTAGAACGCTGGGCCTGATCAGCAGGGAGCGGTCATGCCATATCGACATGCCCAGGACCAGGCTGGTCGTCAGGCACAGCACCCAGTTGACAGCACTGTAGGTAGCCACTAGCTCAAAGGCTCCTTTTGATCATGCTGTACCCATGCTGCTGGCATTGTGAGAGCAGATTGCCGTTGCGCTGCGGGGTGCTACCCTCCGCGCTTGGCAGCCTGCAATACGCCACTGTCAGAGCCGAGCACATCAGAGCCATGCGGTTGTCATTCAGATCCCCGCTGACCATTGCATTTCCCCAGTAGACGATCAAGAGCCCCAAGATGCTGATGCGAAGCAAGCCCTGCTCGCGTTGCAAGGGCCGGCGAGAGCCTGACCACCAAACAGCGCAAGGGATCACCAACAGCGACAGCATGAGAGCCAGCCCGGCCACGCCCAACTCGGACCCTGCCTCCAGCAAGATATTGTGTGGGTACTCACGAGCATCGCTGCCTACGAACCAATGGGCAAAGCCTCCGCTACCCAGGCCAAGCACAGGGTATCGCAAAAGCGCTTCCCGCGCGGCCTGCCAGTAATGCACGCGCATACCTGCCGAGCTTGAGGAGTCCTGCTCAATGATATCAGGGTCGAGCAGGGCCAGCCGATAGCTTATGGTTGCCGGCATGAGACCGGATAGAAGGACAGCGCCGAAGGCAACAATCAGCAGTAGAACGAGAAGCATTATCCGTAGCCCGTGCCTGCCGAGTGCCCGTACGCTCAGAACTGCAAGAACAGGAAGGGCCGCCCCAAGCGCCAACAATGGCCCTCGCCCCCCCGAAAGAAGCAAAGCCACCCCCGAGATGGCCAGACTCACGAGGCCCAGGGCCATCGACCACCCACCTCTCGGAAGGATGTAGGTCGAGGCGATGACGATTCCCGCAGAGGCGATGCGGCCCAGGCCAAGGTAGTTGGCGCCGGGAATGGAGACGAAAGCCATCTCTGTTCGCGTGGACAATCCCTCCGGCAGCGCTGCCAGTGAATAGACCGTAGCGAACGCAAGAAGGCTGTAGAGGAAACGCCGTACAGGCAACGGCCCAGACGAAAAGAACACGGCAGGCGCGAAGAAGGCCAGCGAGCCGAGCGTGAAGAGCTGGCTGGTCTTGAGAGCGCCATAGCCGATGGAAGGCGTCCAGAGTAGGCTTGCCGTCATCAGAATGCAGAGTGACAGCCAGACTGCCAGCAGCCTCTTGTCCACCCTGATGGGGCGCCTCTCAATCCAGATAACCTGCACCATGGCTAGAATTGTCAGCAGCGCCGCAGCCACTGTCAGGTCGAAAAGATCCGACAGTGGTGCAAAGAAGGGCGATGCCTTGAATTGCCCAGCGAAAAGAAACAGGGGGAGTGTCGCTTCGGGCATCTTGGCGACGATCAGCGCCCCAAGCAGCAAACCGAAGACAGCCAGGACAGCCGTCCTCACGGATGAGGGCGCCAACAACACCACCATGCCCGGAAGTGAGAGACCTAGCAGCCCCAAAGACAGTAACAGGCCAGGAGGATAGTGGGCTGCCGTGCCGGGCGTGGTGCGATGTTGCGTGGGCCGTTCCTTTCGGGCGCCCTCCTCAGGAAGATAGCCACCCCCCAAACGACGACGATGCTCTACAATCACAGACTCTCACACATCAAGCGGTACCAGCGCTGCTGCTGCCGCGATATCAGGTTGTTGTTATGCCACAGCAAAGCAAACTCTCCTGCAAACGCCTTGCACACCGCGCTCAAGCGCAGAATCCGCTCGCAGGCCGCCCGGTTGCAGAGGCCCATATCGGCCAGAGTCCCGTCCATCACGATCAGCGGCCGCTCCCGCAAAGGAAGAGCACGCCGGCTGGCCAGGCTAAAGACGGGATACTCGTAGCACACCCCGCAGCGAAAGCCTACCCAGTCGGCATAGCCCAGCGTGGAGTCATAGTCCAGCCCGGCCACTGCCCAGTTCTCCCAGGTCTGCGGGTTCTCCCAACGCAGATAGTGCTGCCGTCCACCCCAGGCGTCCTGTTCAACCCCCTCCTCAGCGGCTATCTGTCGCAGCTTTTGGCATTCGCGGCTCGTGCGGACGGGGTCTCGCCAGGCTTCATAGCTCCCATGCAGCCCGATCTCGTGCCCCCGCTCGTGTATGCGTCGCAAAAGGCGCCTGAGCCAGGGTGCCTCCAGGGCATAGTCGGCAGACTGGGCGCTACAATCCTTCTGCGCTATAAAGTAAAAGGCGCTCTGGCGCCCCTGCCGCTCGCTCAGGTCCATGATCAGATCAAAAGTATTGGCCGGGTCCGCATCCAATACGCCGCGCCGCGCCTGCCCATAGGCGTACAGACGGCGGCCCGCCAGGCCGAGGTCCCGGCGCAGAGCCACGTCTGCCGCAAGGCTCCTCAGGACCAGGGCCGGCTTGCGGCCGGCCGCGCACAGGGGCTGATCCACATCGTGGCTCAGATAGACGCGATATGAACGGGGCTTGCGCTGCAGCCGAGGCCACAGCCGCTGCAGGGCCGCCCAGAGGACCTCCACATACTCGTTGACCAGCGGGCGCTCCAGGAAACCTTCCCGCCAGGCCAGCGAAGCGGAGGCCGGAAAGCGGCCATGCCGGTCGCGGACGGGGCTCACCATCTCCTCGTAACGCGTGAGCAGGAAAAAGGCGCCCCCAAAGAGATCGACCCCCAGCGAGGCGCCCCCCTCGGTCTCCTGATAGAGGCCGGAGGCGCTACCGGGCCGCCCATAGAGGATGGGCAGGCGGCGCGAGACCCGTTGCACCGGCTCCAGCGCGCCCAGGTCTTCGCACCAGCACAAGGGTTCCTGTGGGAGCGACGGCGGCGCCAGCCAATCTCTCTCAGGCACACCAAACAGCCCATCGAGCAGGGTCAAGACCCTGTTGCCAGAGTCCTCCAGCAGGCGGACCTGCACCTCTGTGCCGCCGTGGGCCTCGCTCACATAGTCGAGGCCCAAAAACTCGCCGAGCAGCACATCATAGATGTAGCGACGCTCCGGCAGGTAGGTAGGCGGATGCGCAATAACCAGCATCACTGCCTCTTGCGGGCGCGCCGAGACTCGAGCCAACGCAAAGACCACATGGCGAAGCCACGGAGGTTGTAGGGTTCTATGGCGGGGTATGAGACCAGGTACCCACCCCACTGCATCTTGGCCGATGCGATGCTCGGTATGTTTGCGCCCACCATGTCGGCGCCTATGGCCCTAGCGGCATGCAGGTCCTGATACGCGTGGTGCATCACGAGTTGCGTAGATCCGGAAGGCAGGTGCTCCTTAACCGTCCCACCGATCCAGTCTATGGCTCGCCGGCCCGGCGCATGCAGCGCGACATGCGAGGCGGCTGGAGCACCGTCCGGCGCATAGCAGATATAGGCACGCAAGTGCTCGTCGCCCAGCAGTTTACGCACCTGTTCCAGGTCCCCCGTCTTGAGACCGAGCCGAAAGTCCTGCCGGGTTTCCGTCTCCTCCAGGGTCTTTTTGATGTGGCCCATGTTCGTCGTTCGCTTAGCTCGATAGCCGGCCTTCAGAGCCTTCCTGATACTTCGGCCGAGTTGATGGTCAGCGCGCTCCAGGTCGACTGGAAAGTCGAGAAAGAAACTGTAGGCGATGCCGACCCTGAAACCGGCCCACTGCCAGGGGCGGGCATCACCGACCAAGGAGGGGAGATGCACGGCACCTTGCAGCCCCCGCTTGCGCATGTCTTGAGCCATCAAGCGGGCAACCTGGAGCCATTGGTGGTACAATCGATGCCGCTTTTCGGTTGATGCCGGCTCAAACACCAGAGGCAGATGAGGGTTCAGCTTGGGGAGCACAACTCTTCGTCTCTTGTCCACGTAGAGCACGGCTCGAACAGCCACTGCTCCCCCCCTCAGTGCATACTCAACCCGCAAGGGCTCAACGCCCCATTTCCATCGGTTGAATTCGAGCCAACCGTCCAGCATGAGTGGGTCTGGATGGGCGCCTGCCGTCATCGGTACCCTCCTGTCGCCTCAGTAGTGGGTGCACAGTGAGACTCATCGCCGCCCTGAGCGGTGCGCCGGGAGCCCAACCACCGGAGGCCCCACAGCGCCAGGCTGCGCAGGTTGTAGGGCTCTACGCTGGGGTACGGTACTAGTCTGCCGCCCCAACGCATCTTGCCGTCGGCCACATTCGGGATATTGGCACCCGTCAGATCAAGGCCGCGAGCGCCCGCCGCGTGCAACTCCTCCAGGATGTAGTGCAGCCCGAGTTGCGCCGCTCCGGACTGCAAATGTTCCCTGCCGGTTCCCGCCACCCAGTAGATGGCCCAGCCGCCCGGCCTGTGCAGGACGATGACGCAATTGGCCGGCCGGCCCGCCGGGGAATAGCAGACATAAGCCCGAAAGTGCTCATCGCCCAGCAGCTTGCGCGCCTGTTCCAAATCCTGCAGCTTTAGGTGGTAGCGGAAGCCCTGTCGTTCCTCAGTCTCCGCCAGGACGGCCAGAGCATGAGCCATGTTGGCCGTCTGCTCGGCCCGGTACCCCTCCTTCTGCGCCTTTCTGATCCTTCTGCATATGGCTTGGTCAATATCCTCCAGGGCCAGAGGGAGATCAACATAGAAGGTATACATCATGCCGACCCAGAAGCCGGCCCAGCGCCACGGGCGTGCGTCAGCGGCCTCGGGAGCCAAGTTAACGGCCCCGCGCAGGCCACGGTCGTGCATGTCTTTGGCCATGAGGGTGGCAGCCTCCAACCACTGTCGATAGAGCCTGTAGCGCTTCTCGGTCGGCGTTGGCTCAAACGAGACCGGCAGGAAGGGGTTCAGCTTGGGCACCACCACTCTGCCCTGCCGGTTGAGGTACAACACGGCCGTGATAGCCGGCAAATCCTTTCCAGCCGCATAGCGCACTTGTAGCGGCTGCAGGCCCCACTTCCAGCGGTTGAACTCTAGCCAGCCCTCGAGGGCGAGGGGAGTAGGGTCACTCTGTTTCGGCAACTGCTCGCTCCCTCGGATTAGAGACCGGTCGGGCTCGATGCGCCGTTCCGGCTCTTCATGTCCGATCGATTGTTCTGGATGTAGGCCGTACAAGCTTGGCACTTGCTCTGATCGCATAGGCGCAAGTGAGAAGCAACGACAGGTAACTGAGCACCCCTGCGACGCTGTACAGGGCAATCCCCATCCGTGGCGCCAGCTGCAGGCTCCGGGCAATGACCACCGCGCCCACCATGAGGCAGAAGCGAGCTATCTCATTGGCCAGGTTGAGGTCCTGCCGCTCCAAGACGTCCAGCGTGCCGCTGATTGGGCTGGCCATGCTGTCCAATACGACCATCGCCGCCAGAATTTGCACATAGACGGCGGACTCGCTCCATGCCTGGCCAAAGACCACCGGGAACCAGGCTCGCGCCGAGAGAGCCAGGGCGGCCACATACGGCAGCGCCACCGCCAACATGCCCCAGAGCATCTTGTTGAAAAGCTGCGGCAGATGCTCGGGCTTGCTCCGCACGGCCTTGGCTGCCTCCCCAAAAAAGACCTGCGCTGCCGAAGCCGCCACCAGGCTCAGGGGCACAACCATGACCTTCTGCGCCAGGGAGAACCAGCCCATGACGGTCGTCCCGTACAGCGATGCCGTGAGCAGAAGCGGCACCTGCGCACCCAGCGCATTCAGCAATGACGCACCGCTGGAGAGAAGAGGGAATCTCCGGTAGCGCGCAGCCGCCACCCGTATCTCACGCAGATTGACCTGCCGCAGGCTGCCCCGGTCATGCCGGCAAACGAGAGCCACAAGGGCGCCGGCGCCCGCCGTGCGGCCCATCACATCGGCAACGAGCAGCCCCAGGGGGCCGGCCCTCAGCAAGCCAAGGCTGAGCTGAGTCAGAATCACCCCCAGGTTCTGGCTGAGCTTGGCGCGGGCCACACTGAAAAAGGCCCTTCTCCGCAGCGCCCAGTAGTTGAAGGCCTGGAAGACTCCAAGGGCGACCATCCCCAACGGGAGGAACCAGAGATAGGGGCGCAGCGACGGCGCACCGAGCAGGAATACAACCCGCTCCCCCAGCAGCCATGCTCCGGCGCTCACCAGCAAGCTCGTTGCACATAGCGAGGCCAGTGCGACGGCCAACAGGTTCGCCGCTCCTCGGTCATCCTCCGGCAGGGGAATGGCCAGCTCGTAGCGCAGAGAGGCCATCACCGTAAGGACCGAGAGCACAGAACCGTAGACCGTCCACACCCCCATATCGTCCGGCGCATAGAGGCGGGTGAGGGCGGGCGAAGCCAGAACGAGCAAGCCCTGGCTCAGGGCTGTGCCCCCCGATAGAACGGCCACGTTCCGGCGGAACCCTCCTGCCGGCAGCACCCTGCTCAGCCTAGCCCATATAGCGGCCACAAAGCCTGCCTTCATGCGCGTGGAACACCTTGCTCAAGCAGAGCCACACATCGGGCTGCCACCGCGCCGTCACCGTACAGCGGTGGACGTGTTTTGGGCGCCGTGAATGTCTTGATAGCGCTCAGGATGTCCGCTCTTTCCGCCCCAACCACTTTGTTCCAGCCTGCCTGTACTGTCTCCACCCATTCAGTCTCATCGCGCAGTGTCAGGCAAGGCACGCCCAACCAGTATGCCTCCTTTTGGACGCCGCCCGAGTCGGTCAGGATCATCCGCGCCGATTGCTCCAACCGCACCATATCGAGGTATCCCAAGGGCTCGATCGGCCGCAATCGCGACACAGAATCGTGCGCATACCCAAGGGACTCTATTACCTTGCGCGTGCGCGGATGCACCGGAAAGACCACCGTCTCGCCTGCCTCCTCGAACGCTGCCAGGATGCTCCGCAGCCGGGCCGGGTCATCCGTATTCTCTGCGCGGTGCACTGTGGCCAAAAGATACCCCTGCTCGTCGAGGCGGAGGCGATCGAGTATGTCCGAGCGGGCGCGTGCGCGCATTGCGGCAAACTGCAGGGCAGCGACCATGACATCACCCACAACGTGCACACCGGATGCGATGCCCTCTGACTGCAGGTTGTCGGCTGCTGCCCGGCTCGGGCACAGGAGCAGGTCCGACAAATGATCGGTCACCACGCGGTTTGCCTCCTCCGGCATCCTGCGGTTAAAGCTACGCAAGCCGGCCTCGATGTGAGCCACCGGTATGTGCAGCTTGGCACCGGCGAGGGCGCCGGCCAGAGTCGAGTTCGTGTCTCCGTAGACCAGCACCCAATCGGGCCGCTCCGCCAGCAATACCTCCTCAATCGCGGCCAGCATGGCGGCTGTCTGCGCGCCGTGGCTGCCTGAGCCAATTCCCAGATTGTAATCAGGCACAGGGATACCCAACTCGTCAAAGAAGACGGCCGACATGTTGTCGTCATAGTGTTGGCCGGTATGCACCAGCACCTCGGTGTGCTGCTCGCGCAGGGCACGGCAGAGGGCTGCAGCCTTGATAAACTGCGGCCGAGCGCCAACGATAGAGACGACTTTTATGCCGGCCATGCTGCCTGACCTAGCCCACGGTAGATCAGCCCGTCTGCCCGCTGCGCATCAAACACGCGCCGCCCATCCACGACCACAGGCGTCCGCATGGCCGCCTTGAGCACCTCCAGGTCAATGGCTCGGTATTCGTCGTGGGCCACCATGATGATGGCCGCATCGGCCCCCGCCACGGCCTTGAGCCAGTCGCCCCTGTAGGGCTGGACAAACGGGTCATGGATCACGACCTCGGCACCCGCCACCCTCAGCCGGGCAACCAACGGCTCGCTTGGCGTGTTACGGCTATCGTCCGAGTTCTCCAGATAGGCGTAACCCAGAACGGCCACTTTGGCGCCGGCGATGTCACGCCCCGCGGCGCGCAGGGCATCGATGGCAAGCTCGGCCATGTGCAGCGGCATCGCCTCGTTCACCCTGCGCGCCGCGCGGATCAAGGGCGCCTCAAAGCCAGGCGCTGCATGGGCGATCAACAGCCAGGGGTCCTTGGGGATACAGTGGCCGCCGACCCCCGCCCCCGGCAGGTGCATAGCCCGCTGCGGCGATTTGTTGACCAGCTCGCGCACCTTCCACACGTCGCCGCCCAGGTCCTCGCACAAACGCGCCACCTCGTTGGCAAAGGCAATCTGCACGTCGCGGTAGGTGTTCTCGGTTGTCTTGACCAACTCGGCCGTAAGGGTATCCGTCGCATCCAGTTCGGCTTGCACAATCTGCCGATAGAGGGCCGTCATGGCCTCTGCCGTTTCGGGTGTGCTGCCGCCACATACGCGGGTCATGCCGCGCAGGTTCGCCAGCAGCTTGCCCGGCATGACCCGCTCGGGGCAGGCCCCCAGATAGAAGCCAACGTTGATCTTGCGCCCCGACGTCTCCTCCAGCAGGGGTCCGACCACGCGGTCCGTCGTGCCCGGCGCCACGGTGGATTCGACAATGACCAGCACGCCCTCCTTCATCACCGGCCCCAGGCTGCGGCAAGCAGCTTGGAGGGCCGCATAGTCGGGCCGGTAGTCATCGTCCACCGGAGTCTCCACGTTGATGGACACGACATCCGCCGGCGCCAACTCGGCATAGTCGGTCGTCGCCCGCAAGCGCCCAAGCCGGACAACCTCCGCCAGCAGGTCGGCCAGGCCCGGCTCTCGCCCCTCAATCGGACTGCGCCCGGCGTTGATCGTCGCCACGCGCTCAGGCTTGATATCGAGCCCGATCACATTGAAGCCGGCGCCGGCAAACGAGCAGGCGACCGGCAAGCCCACGTAACCCAGGCCGATCACGCCGATGGTGGCCCGGCGATTCTCAATCTTGTTGACAAGCTCAGCCAGCAACGCGCACATCCTGTTGGAATGCTACGACGTCCGACAACGCCACCCGGTGCTGCAGCCCGGAAGCCACAGTCGCCTCTGCCAATTCTAGAGCCTTGAGGCCATCAGCGCCGGTCACCGCCACCGGCGCCTCGCCGCGCACGGCAGCCAGAAAGGCTTCTTGCTCGGCGCGCAGCGGCTCCTTCTTGGGCACAACGTAGCGGATCATGCGTCCCTCGCTCACGCCGCGCAGCATGTGCAGCGCCTCCCATCCCGCACTGCTGACGGTCGCGTTCTCATAGAAAGCCAGGTCCTGAGTGAGATAATCCACCCGGAACATGCCGCGCTCGCCGGTGACGTACAGTTCGCGTATCTTGGCCGGCGTCAACCAGTTGATCGTCAGCGTACCGATGGCACCATTGCTCAACCGCACAGTGCCCGCCAGCAGGTCTTCGCAATGGGTGTGGATGCGCTGCTCGGTTTCGGCATACACGCGCACGATCTCTGCGCCACTCACATAGCGCATAACGTCCAGGTCGTGCACCGCCAGGTCGATAACCACGCCCACATCCCTTACCCGTGCCGGGAACGGCCCTTGTCGGCGAGCATCGATCTGAAAGACCCGGCCCAGTTCACCGGCGGCCAGGTGAGCCTTGAGCGCGACGACCGCCGGGTTAAAGCGCTCAATATGCCCCACCATCAGGCAAACGCCGGCGTTGTCGGCCTCGGCCACGATCTCCCGCCCCTTTTCCTGGCCCGAGGCGATGGGTTTTTCGATCAGCACGTGGATTCCGCGGCTAATGACCTCCAAAGCCACCGACGCATGATCAGCCGTGGGCACGGCGATCGTGACGGCGTCGGGCCGTTCCTCATCCAGCAGGCGCCGATAGTCGCCATAGGCGCGCGTGCTGTAACGCCTGGCCACGGCCTCGGCCGTCTCTTTGTCGGCGTCGGCCACCCCCAGCAATTCCACATCCGGCATCTCCCAGTACACGCGGGCGTGATTGCGCCCCATGGCGCCCACGCCGATCACGGCGACCTTTACTGACACAGCGCGTTCACCTCCGCCACAATCTTTTCCAGGTCTGCCGGCGACAGGAGAGGATGCACGGGGAGCGAGAGCACCTCCCCGGCAAGGCGCTCGGCAACGGGCAGGGCCGGAGCCTCGACACCCAGGGTGGCCAGATGGGCCTGCTTGTGGGCAGGAACCGGGTAGAACACCCCCGTGCCCACGCCGGCGGCACTGAGGCGCTTCACCACCTCGTCCCGGTCGATCCCGGAGGGGACGCGCACGGTATACTGATGCCAGACGTGGCCGTAGCCGGGGCGCACGCGGGGGGTGATCACCGCCCTGAGATGCTCGCTCAGATAGGCGGCATTGGCACGGCGGCGGGCCGTAATCTCGCCCAGGCGCGCTATCTGCGCCAGGCCGATGGCCGCGTGCAAGTCGCTCAGGCGCAGATTGTAGCCCAGCACGTCGTGATAGTAGCGGCGTTGCATGCCGTGGCTACGCAGCAGGCGGCAACGCTGAGCAAGCGCGTCATCGTCCGTGGTAATCATGCCACCCTCACCAGACATGATGTTCTTGGTGGCATAGAGGCTAAAGCAGCCCGTGCCAAAGCTGCCGACCGGACGGCCGCGATAGGTGGCGCCGACGGCCTGGGCAGCATCCTCGATCACGGCCAGGCCGTGCCGCTCGGCAATCCGGGTGATGGCCTCCATATCGCAAGGGTAGCCATACAGGTGCACCGGCAGGATAGCCCGGCAGCGTGGCGTGACGGCCTGCTCGATCAAAGAGGGGTTGATGTTAAAGGTCTCTTCCTCGACATCGACCAGGACCGGCCGGGCGCCGGTGTAGAGAATGCTGTTCACCGAAGCGATAAAGGTAAAGGGTGTGGTAATCACCTCGTCGCCGGGGCCGATGCCGTGCGCCAGCAGCGCAATGTGCAAGGCCGCCGTGCCGGACGAAACGGCGATGGCGTGCCGGACGCCGCAAATGCCTGCGAACGCCTCCTCGAGCCGTGCCGCCCTGGGGCCCTGCGCCAACATGCCCGAGTCGAGCACCTCAAGGACGGCATTCCGCTCGGCGTCACCAATGAGCGGCCTGGAGATGGGTATCATCATCACCTCTCACGAGCCAGCCGCGCATAGACGGCCGAAGGTATGGAGACCTGGGCGTCGCAGCGCGGACAGGTCATTGGGATCTGGCCTCCGCTGCTCTCGCCCGATGACACAAGGCGCGCACCACACGGGCAGACAAAGCCGCGCAAACGCGCAGGCGCCCCATAGACCAGGCCATAGGCCGGCGTATCATGGGTCACGACCGAACCGGCGCCGACCATGGCCCAACTCCCCACGGTGACCCCGCAGACAATTGTCGCGTTCGCCCCAAGCGACGCTCCCCTCTGCACCTGCGTCCTGCTGACCGACCAATCGCTGTCACGCTTGAGCACCCCGTCGGGGGTGATAGCGCGCGGCAGCCTGTCGTTGGTGAATACAACATGCGGCCCGCAGAACACACCATCCTCCAGGGTAATCCCATGGTACACGGAGACGCCGTTCTGGATCTTGACGTTGTCTCCGATACGCACGCCGGCGTCGATGTACACACTCTTGCCCAGGATGCAGTTGCGCCCGATTACAGCGCCTTCGCGCACCTGGCAGTGCTGCCAAACCCGCGTGCCTTCGCCGATGCTGGCCTCGGGGGAGACGTCGGCGGTAGGATGCGCCCAGAATGGCTGCCCCATCAAACCCCCTGTATCGGCAATCTGTGAACGGCCCCGTGGCCGGTGTGTGGTGTAGCGGTTGCGCTACGCCACAGCAAGGGCATCGCAGAACGCTTCCCAGGCATGCTCCGCCCTCGCTGCACTCTTGGGAGCGCGCGCACCAGGAACGCTATGCAAGGGTTACCTATAGCCCGTCCGGCGCCGTGGGGCGAAGCGGGTCACACCCGCTCCAGCCAGCCCAGAGGCACCTCGCAGGCTGTCAGTCGACCCAGAATATCAACAAATACCCGCGCTCGGTCCTCTGCCGATAGACGGCAGTCAAAGACCGCTTCCAGGCCTCTGAGCGGCCCGGCCGTCAGCCGTAGACGGTCATTGTGCCGCAAAGGCAACCCCTTGTGGGCTTGCTCGGCCTCCGCTTGGGCCAAGCGCCGGCGCAGCCAGCCGATGACCGCGTCCGGCACAATGGCCGGCTCGCCGCCAAAGCTGACTAACCGATGGACGCCCGGCGACCAATTGACGGAGGATAAAGGTACCGATTGGGGATCAAGGTGGACAAACAGGTAGCGCGCCAGGAAAGGCTCCACGCAGGTTTCGCGCGGACAGCGCCTACTGGGTCGCTGGAGGGCCGGCAGATAGGCTTCGATGCCCCGGCTCTCGAGGTAGCACCGCACGTGGAATTCTTTGCGCGGCTTGGTGTGGACGGCGTACCAGTGAACCTTTTCCTGTTCCATGGCCTCGCTACTTGTACGGCTTTTTGTCGTTCAAGCACTGAGCAAGAAGCATGCCAGAATCGTTACTACTCCAACGGGCATGGTGAACCGGCAGGCAAGGGGCGAGCAAGAGGCAGGCAACGGGGGCCATAGGGGTCTTGAGCGATGAGCTTCGCAGAGGGCGGGGGGATCAGAGTTGTTGGAGGATGCCCGGCGGCATCCTCCAACAACCCGAGTTGCTAGCGAGTAAAGGCGTAACGCCGCGCCTGGGCCTGAGCCCTCGCGGCGCGCTCGGGGTCGCCGATGTGCAGCGTGTCGTAGGCCTGCTGCGAGGTACGGAAGGGGCCGACGCCGGGGTGCCCGTGCCAGTCGCCCTGGGTCAGGATAGGGTTCATAGCCCCTGTCTCCTCTTCGCGCCGGGCGATCCAGCGCTCCATGCGCCCCCGCAAGAGAGCAACCACATCGGGTTGCTCCTCGGCCCGATTCACCAGCTCGCCTGGGTCCTCAACGAGGTTGTAGAGTTCGAGCGGCGGCTTGAAGTGGAAATCGGGCTCCAGGGCCGCAATCAGCTTCCACTCGGGCGTGCGCCAACCGTGCTTGCGCATCCAGGTGCACTCGGTGATGTAGAACTCGCTGCGCAGCGAGCCCACCTCACCACGCAAGAGGGGCAGGAGACTCTGGCCGTCAAAGCGCGCGCCTTCGGCCTCGACAGCGGCCAGGTCCAGCAACGTAGGCACCAGGTCCTGGTGCAGGGCATAACCGCCGATGCGCGCGCCGGCGGGCACGCGAGCGGGATAGCGGATGATGAGGGGCACATGCAGGGTGGGCTCGTAGAGCCCGTGGTGGTCAAAGTAGCAGTCGTGCTCGTCGAGCGTCTCGCCGTGGTCGGCGTTGATAACGATGATGGTCTCATCGAGGATGCCGTGTGCCTCCAAAGCAGCAAAGATGGACCGCAGGCAGGCATCCATGTAGGCGATAGCACCGTCGTATTGGGCGATGACGTACGCCTTGTCGCTGATGCCGGGCGGCATCCAGCCGGCGAAATAGTCGCAAAAGGGCTTGAAAGCCATCACCGCATCCATACTGCGATTGCGCGGGTCGCACTCATTCCCGTGGTAGAACATGCGCTCATAGGGCGCCGGCGGCAGGTATGGGGTGTGCGGGTCCACCGGGCGCAGAAAAAGGAAGAAAGGCTGTTTCTGCTTGACCAGCCGGTCCAACTCGGGGATGGCCACCCGGTTGAGGTTCTCCGCCTTGGGCACGCGCCCCTGCTCCCAGGTGCCATGGCCGACAAAGGTCAGGTAGGTATCAAAGCCACGCGAGGCGACGTTGCCGGAAAAGCCGACGCAGGTGGTGTTGTAGCCAGCCTCCTTCAGCAGTTCGGCCAGCGTCCTGACGCCGGAGCCCAGTGGCCCCTTGTGCCGCAGGGCCACAACCTGCGTGCCGAAAACGTCCCTGCCCGTGAGCATCGAGCTATAGGCCGGGCTGGTCGGGATGTGTGGGCTGTAAGCGCGCTCAAAGACGGCGCCGCCCTGCGCCAGGCGGTCGATGTGCGGCGTCGTCAGCCGGCCATAGCCGTAGCAGCTCATGTGGTCGGCACGCAGCGAGTCGATCCCCAGGAGCAGGATGTTGGGTGGGCGTTTCCCTCTTATTCGCGGCATGCTCTCAGGCCCCTCCAATATGCCGGTATGCGGAGCGCGAGTGCGGAAAGTCGAGCTAACGGGCACCACAGGCTTGCAGGCAGGCCTGCATGTGCCCGCGCGCCTCGGCGGCGATGACGGCGCACTGCTCCAGGCTGTACTCACGGGCGCCGATGACCTCTAGGTCCAGCGGACCGGCGTAACCGTGCTCGTGCAGCACGCGGATATAGCCCACCAGATCGATATCGCCGCGGCCGTTGGCCTGCATTTCCGGCTTGCCCGGCGAGGGTCCCCGGCCCTTGCAGTCACGGATGTGCACGTGCTGCACGCGCGAGATCACCGCCGCGATAGCCTCGACGGGGTTCTCGCCGGCCCGGTAGACATGCGAGGGGTCCATGTCGATGCCGAACGCCGGCGAGGTGATGGCCTCCATCGCCCGCAGCGTGGTGGGAGTATTGTAGATGGCCGCACCGACATGCGCCTTGACGCAGAGAGTGACGCCATACCGCTCGGCCATGACGGCCAGCGCGCCCAGGGAGTCGATGCGCTCCTGCAGGCTGGCCTCATCACCGGCCTTGCCGCCCGGGCCGCAGTTGACGACCGGCACGCCGAGTTCGGCAGCGGCCTGGAAAGCGGCCTCCATGCGCACCGGGTCCTGCGAAGGTTGCTCCATGGCCAAGAGTTCCAGCCCATACTCACGGGACAGGCGCTTGATCTCAGGCACAAGCTCCCGCCAGCGGCCGAGCACCAGATGCTCGCTCATTCCATCGATGGCCGAAAGCTCGATGCCGTCGTAGCCGGCCATGGCGATATACTTGAAGGCGGTCTCCATATCGAACCCGCCGAACAACACCGAGTTGGCACCCAGTTTCATACCTCTTCCTCCCTCTTGATCGGTTGCTTCCCGGCGACAGCCGGCCGATCTGCTCCGCACCCATCCGGCTCTGAACCGGGGTGGGGATTGGGTGGGTCTGCCGGAGCCCGGAGGGCTCCGGCAGACCCACCCAATCCCCCTAAAGGCTCCGCTCCGGCCAAGCGCAAAGCCCAGGGCCCGGACGCCGTTGTCAGCCAAGCGACGGGCATGACTTCTCACTGACCGCCGCTACTTCACGTAGACGACTGTCTCGCTCTCCAGCGATTCGATGGCGGCGGCGAGGACCTTTTGTGCGGCCAGGCCGTCGGCGCCGGAGCCGTCGATCTCCTCCGGGCGCACGCCATCGCTGACCTGCTGCAGGAAGCGGTGGATGCGGTCCCGGAAGGTGTCCTCAAAGTCGCGAAAGCCGCCAAAGACGGGGTTGGTGTAGACCTGCTTCACCAGGTCCCCCGCCGGGTAGAGGGTAGCTTCGCGCCACATATCGTCGATGACAAAGCGCCCCTTGATCCCGGCCACCTCACAGCGCTCCATGGGGTGGCCGCGTTCAATGTCATAGCTGCCCGTCAACCCGCCAACGCAGCCGTTCTTGAAGCGCATGTTAAAGTGGGCCGTCGTCCAGATAGTGCGCCCAGGCGCCTTGGTGGCAAAGCACTGCACGGCCTCGATATCGCCGCAAAAGTAGCGCATAATGTCTACCGTGTGCGGGTGCAGCGCCTTGAGCTGAAAGTAGGGTGAGCTCTCAGCCGGGTTCTTGATCCACATGGCCATGTTGACAAAGAGCAGATGGCCGATGCGTCCCTCCTCCTGCCATTGCTTGGCCAGCCGCGCAGCGGGCGTGAAGCGGTGGTTGAGGTCAATGCCGAAACAGAGCCCCTTCTCGCGCGCCTTGGCCACCATCTCCTCGGCCTTGGGGATCTCGTTGCAGATGGGCTTTTCGCAGAGCACATGACAGCCCGCTTCCAGGGCCTGCATGGTAGGCTCATAGTGGTCGCTGCCATACTCATAGCCGCCGGTGGCCACACTGACCAGGTCCGGCTGCAGAGCGCGCAGCATCTTGTCGGCATCGTAGAAGGCAGGCACGCCCAACTGCGCTGCCGCCGCGTCCGCACGGTCGTGCCGGATATCGCATACGCCGACCAGCTCGGCCAGCGGATCCTCTGTGTAAATGCGGGCATGGCGGTTGCCGATCGGCCCCATGCCGATGACGCAGACTCGTAACACGGTTATGTCTCCTTTGGGTCCAGGTATCCATACTCCTGCATCGCGGACGCCAAAAAGTCGAAATAGCTCTGCCCCTCGTCGCGCTCCCAGCGGCCGATCGCCTCGGGGTTGACCGGTATGCGGGCCAGTGGGAAGCCCAGGAACTGCTCTAGCCTGGCCAGGGTTTCCTCCTGCCGCAAGACGAAATCCTCCAGGCGCACCAGGGTCCAGTGAGCGGGCCGCGGCGTGGCGTTGACCAGATCGTACTGGTAGCGCCAAGAGATAGCCCGGCGCAGGCGCACGTCGTCCGTCTCGGGGTAGTCGATGCCGAAATCGCGCAGGTCGTCGGTCAGATGGTGGCCCAGGATGCAGTCCCGCGGGTTGCGCACCCAGAAAATGTACTTGGCCTCCGGGAACATCCTGACAATCCAGGGAAAGACCAACGTCGTCTCGGGTATCTTCCAGCCCTTGTGCTCAGCCTCACTGGCCAGCACGGTCTTGAGGTATGAGCGAATCAAGGACTGGAACTCGTCCGGGATCTCCATCGTGTGGAGGGCGCTCCAATCCCATTCCAGCCCGCCCTTCCACTGCACGTAGCGGGCGAGCACGCGGCAGGCATCGTACATCTCGTGCGGCGGCAAGAGGTCGCCGGACGCGTTCAGGGGCTCGCCCATATACACGCCACTCGCAGAGAGCGTGTGCGACATGGCCCGGGTGCCGGAATGGCCCCGGCCGATGATGGTGATCAGCGACATGGGTACCTCTCTAATCCTGCATCGTTCGCGCATCGCCGTGGAGCGGCGGCAGCGGATGCGGCCGGACCATGGCGCCTCCCTGCTCGTAAGACTCGATGGCCGCCCACGTGTACTCGAGCGCCGCCAGCGCATCACGCCCTGAGGCGCGCAGTTGCTCTCTGGGCACCTGGTTGGTAACGTCTTCCATAAAGGCATGGATGCGCCGGGGGAAGGTCTGCCCGAAATCGTCGATGCCCGAGCGGGTCACAGTCGGCTGCGACGAGACGCCCGGCCCACTACCGGCTACCTTGGCCCTGGCCGAGCCATGAGCCGGCCAGTAGGTCACCTTCTCGATGCAATTCTCGATGCAGAAGGTGCCCCGCGTGCCAGCTACCTCCAGGCTCCACCACCCTCCCAGGCCATAGGTCGCATCGCCGCGCTGGCTCAGCAGGTAGCCCACGCAGCCGTTGGCAAAGCGCAGGTGGATGCTGGCGATGGAGAGCATGACGTCGCCGGCCCGCTTGCGAAAGCCCGGCCGGTCCAGGAAGGCCTGGACGTGGGTTACATCACCGCAAAAGTAACGCATCACCGAGAGGGGATGAGAGAGGAAGGCCTTCATGTGAAAGTAGGGCCACCCCTGAATCTTGGGCGAAGTCGCGGGCGTATAGCCCTCCTCGCCGCCATTAAAGCCCATCTTGTGCAGGCAGTAGACGAGTTCGCCTACTTCGCCGTTGTCGATGCGCTTCCTGGCCTCCTCCGCCGGGGGCGTAAAGTAGTGGTTCAGGTTGCAGCCCAGGTAGACGCCCTTCTCCGCCGCCTTGGCCACCATCTCGCGGGCCTCAGTGACCTGGTTAGAGAGCGGCTTTTCCACCAGAACGTGCTTGCCCGCCTCCATCGCCTCCATAGCCGGCTCATAGTGCCAGCTCCCGTTCTCATAGCCGCCCGTGGTCACATCCACGACATCCAGGTCCGGCTCGCCATCCAGCATGTCTTTCAGGCTGTAGTAGACCCTGACGCCATACTTTTCTGCGGCGCTGTCTGCGCGCTCTTTGACCACATCGCAGACGGCAACCAAGTCCGATAGCGGGTCCTTCGCGTGCACCTGAGCATGGGTATTGCCGATGCCCCGCATGCCGACCACACCGACTTTTAGAGCCATGTTGTTCCCCTCCTTTGGGAAGCTATCCCCTCGCTACTTCTTGTCGCCCGCCTGGAGTTTGGCGGCCTGGGTCGAGTCGCCGATGTACAGGGTGTCATAGGCTTCCTGCGAGGTCTTGAACGATCCTTTGCCGCCCCACCAGGTGGTCTGGTTGTGGATTGGGCTGGGCAGGCCCGTCTCGCGCTGGCGCCGGGCGATCCACTGCTCCATGCGCTCCTTGAGCGCAGCCACCACCTCCGGCTCGCTCTCGGCCAGGTTGTTGTTCTCCTCGGGGTCTACGATCAGGTTGTACAGCTCGACCGGCGGCTTGAAGTGGAAATCAGGCTCTAGGGCCACGATGAGCTTCCACTCCGGCGTGCGCCAACCGTGTTTGCGCATCCACGTGCACTCGGTGATATAGAACTCGCCGCGATGTGAGGGCACCTCGCCGCGCGCCATGGGCATCAGGCTCTGCCCATCGAACCGGATACCCTCCGGTTCGAGCCCGGCCAGCTCCAGGATAGTGGGCACCAGGTCCGGATGCTGGCTGTAGCCCGGCACGCGTTTGCCCGCCGGCACCTTGCCCGGGTAGCGGATGATCAGCGGCACATGGAGCGTTGGGTCGTAGAGGCCATGGTGGTCAAACCAGCATTCGTGGTCGTAGAGCGTCTCTCCATGGTCCGAGGTGATGACGATGATGGTCTTGTCGAGGATGCCGCGCGCCTCCAGGGCGGTAAAGATGGACTGGATGCAGGCATCCATGTAGGCGATCTCACCATCGTACTGGGCGATGATATAGTCCTTGTCCGTGATTCCAGGCGGCATCCAACTGGCGAAATAGTCACGGAAGGGCTTGAAGGCCATCACCGGATCCATGGAATGGTTCCTGGGGTCACACTCATTGCCGTGGTAGAACATGCGCTCATAGGGCGCCGGCGGCATATAGGGGGAGTGAGGGTCCATGTGCCGCAGGAAGAGCAGGAAGGGCTGCCTCTGCCTGGCCAGCCGGTCGAGTTCGGGGATGGCCACATCGTTGAGGTTCTGCGCTTTGGTCATGCGCCCGTCATTCCAGCCGCCCCAGCTCTTGTAGTTGAGGTAGGTATCAAACCCTCGCGAGGCGGGGTTGCCGTCAAAGCCCACGCAGGTGGTGTTGTAGCCAGCCTCGCGCAGTATCTCGGGCAAGGTCTTGACCTCGGGACGCATGGGGCCCTGGTGGCGCAGGGCCACTACCTGGGTGCTGAATACGTCCATGCCGGTGAGCATGTTGGCATAGCCGCTGGTGGTGGGGATGTGCGCACTATAGTGGCGCTCAAAGAGCGTGCCCTGCTGGGCAAAGCGGTCGATATGGGGGGTCGTCAGGCGCGGATAGTCGTAGCAGCTCATATGGTCGGCGCGCAGCGAGTCGATCCCCAGCAGCACGATGTTCGGCAAGCGCTTACGTCTCGGTGGCATCTGTCCTCTCCTTGTGGCAAACGAGGCGCCGCGGGCGCCAGACAACACGCGTCCAACGTCATCAGTCGTCAGCCATCAGTGGGCAGTGGTCAATCCCATCTCACGCCTCCCCTCGTGTATCACGGATCACGCATGGCACCTGACGTTTGACGCTTGCCGGCCCCGTGGAGCCGCGAACAACCAATTCGCCCGGGAGCATCAAGCGCTGCGGCGGCGCCCCCGGGTTCTCGATGCGCCGCAGCAGCAGTTCGGCCGCCCTCTGGCCGGCCTCTTCGGTGTGCACACGCACCGTCGTCAGAGGAGGTACGAGATAAGCCGCCACCTCGATATCATCGAACCCGGCAACCGAGAGGTCACCCGGCACGCAGAGACCGGCCCGCCCGGCCGCCTGGAGAGCGCCGATGGCCATCAGATCGTTGAGACCTATGATGGCTGTAGGGCGGGGCACGATGGCGAGCAATTGCTCGGCGGCAGCCAGGCCATCGCCCAGTCGCGGGCCGCAATAGGTGACCAGTTCCTCATCGTGGGATAAGCCGGCTGCAGCGAGCGCCTCGCGATAGGCACGGAGCCGTTCGGCCCCAGCCTGGGGATGCGTCGCACCGTGGATGAAGGCGATGCGCCGGTGGCCGAGTCCAATCAGGTGCTCCATGAGCCGGCCGGCGCCGAGGTAATAATCCTGCCCCACATGGTCTGCGCCGGGAATGTGCGTGCCGAGACCGACGACCGGGGCACGCTGCAGGCGCAGCGCGTCGAGTTCCGCAGAGACCACAGTGGGGTCCACGCCCAACTGCAAGATCAAACCGTCTACCCGGCGCTCGGGCAGGATGGAAAGACAGTCGCGCACGCGCTCCCGCTCTTGGCCGCAGACGGAGAGCACCAGGCTGTAGCCGCGCTCTCGCGCCACAGCATCAATGCCCTGGACAAACGCCCAAAAGTGGGGGTTGTACGCTTCAGAGATAACCAGGCCAATGACGTGCGTCTGCCCGGAGCGGAGACTGCGGGCGCGGGCATCGGGGTGGTAACCCAGCTCTTCGGCAGCGGCCAGCACTCGCTGCCGGGTCTCCGCTGTGATGGGGATCCTGCTCTGAGGACGCGCATTGAGGACGTAAGAGACGGTGGCCCGCGAGACGCCTGCCCGGCGGGCTACATCGCTCTGCGTGACGCGCTTGGGCATGATGAACCTCATCGTGCTGGCTGAAGGCGAAGAAGGGGCCATTCCAGGAAGGGGGACGGCGCCCAGCAACGACCTTACACGTGTAAGTATAGCACATGGCATACAATGTGTCAATGGCCCAGGAGGGGGAAAACGCCGGCGGCGGCACATTTGCACTTTGCGCGCTGTTCGGTATAGACTAGGGGTTGTACTGTATGCCTTGCGAACGCTCCAGGACTCGCCGGCTTGCGAGCAGCCCGTCGGCCAAGCCATACCTCATTGAGGCTCACCTTCGAGTTTTCGCAAGGTTCGTGGGGCGGACGCGATGGACAGGTAGGAGAGCTGGACCCGGCCTGAGCTGACGATGGAGGAATCGAAATGGCACCACAGTGGACGGAGAAGCAAATCCGTGACAGCTATGCGCTGGCCAGGGAACGATACGCCCTGTTCGGCGTAGACACCGAGGAGGCGATGGCAGCCCTGCGGCAGATCCCCATCAGCCTGCACTGCTGGCAGGGCGATGACGTGGGCGGATTCGAATCTCCCGGGGGCGAGCTGACGGGCGGTATCGCCGCTACCGGCAACTATCCCGGCAAGGCGCGCAACGCCGACGAGTTGCGGCGCGACCTGGATACAGCCTACAGCCTGCTTCCGGGCACCCATCGGCTCAACCTGCACGCCACCTATGGAGAGACCGGCGGCCGCAAGGTGGAACGCGATGCGCTCGAGCCTGAGCACTTTTCCGGCTGGGTCGACTGGGCGAAGGAAAAGGGGCATGGTCTTGACTTTAACCCCACCCTCTTCTCGCACCCCCTCGCAGAGAGTGGGCTCACCCTCGCCAGCTACGATGCGGGCATTCGCTCCTTCTGGGTCCGGCACTGCATCGCCTGCCGCCGCATCGGCGAGTACTTTGGCCGCGAGTTGGGCACCCCCTGCGTGACCAACATCTGGATCCCCGACGGGCTGAAGGACATCCCCGTCGACCGCAAGGCACCCCGCGTGCTGCTCAAGCAATCGCTGGACGAAATCCTGGCCCAAGCGATCGACCGTCGCTACAACCTGGATGCCGTGGAGGGCAAGCTCTTCGGCCTCGGCTCGGAGAGCTATGTCGTCGGCTCCCACGAATTCTACCTGGGCTATGCCATCACCAACAAGGTGCTCTGGTGCCTGGATTCGGGCCACTTTCACCCCACGGAGACCATCGCAGACAAAATCTCGGCAGCTTTGCTCTACCTGGACGAAATCCTGCTGCACGTAAGCCGTGGCGTGCGCTGGGATAGCGACCATGTCGTCATCCTCAGCGATGACCTGCTGGCCATCATGCAGGAGGTGGTGCGCGGCGGCTTTTTGCAGCGCGTCCATATCGGGCTCGACTATTTCGATGCCAGCATCAACCGCGTCGCCGCTTGGGTGATCGGCACCCGCGCCGCTCTGCGTGCTTTGCTGGCCGCACTGCTCGAGCCGCTGGACCAACTGCGGGCGATGGAGGTCAACGGCGACTATACCGGGCGGCTGGCGTTGCTGGAGGATCTCAAGGCGCTGCCCTCCGGCGCCGTGTGGGACTATTACTGCCTGCAGCAAGGCGTCCCCGTCGGCCACGACGTGATGAGCGTCTTGCGCGATTATGAAAAGCGCGAACTCGCCCAGCGCGGTTAGCATCGCAAGGGTTACTGGGGTTGTGAGGCGCCGCTGGGCCTCACAACCCCAGTAACCCTGCGTAATGCCCCTCACTGCCCCAGCTCTCACCTCCGAACCGCCAATCAACATAAAGTGCCCCAACACTTGCCATACGTATCCCGACACGTTATAATAGTGAGACTGCCCATAGAGAGCCGATAAGAGTATTCGCCGGAGGACCTGTGACGCCCCCGGCACAGGGATGGCATATGAGCTATAACCCCACGAACCCAATCATCGTTCAGGGCGACAAGAGTGTGCTCTTGGAGGTCGACAACCCGCTCTACCCCGAGGCGCGCGATACCCTGGCGCGCTTTGCCGAGCTGGAAAAGAGCCCGGAGTACATCCACACCTACCGCATCACGCCGCTTTCGCTGTGGAACGCAGCCTCGTCCGGGCTGAGCGCCGAAGCGATCCTAAGTGGCCTGGAGCGGTACTGCAAGTATCCCCTGCCCGACAATGTGCGCGTGGACATCAGCGACTATGTCTCCCGCTATGGGCGGCTCAAGATCGTCCGCCGCGAGAGCAACCTGCTTTTGACCTCCGACGACGCCGCGCTGCTGTTGGAGGTGGCTCGCCACAAGGCGCTGAACCCATTCGTCACAGCGCAGCTAGATAGCCACACCCTGCAGATCGACGCCGCCCGGCGCGGGCACGTCAAGCAGGCGCTGGTCAACATCGGCTACCCGGCTGAGGACCTGGCCGGCTATGTGGACGGAGAGCAATTGGCCATCCGCCTGCGGCCAAGGACGCTGCGCGGGCTATCCTTTGCCCTGCGCGGCTACCAGGAGGAAGCGGCCCAGGTCTTCCACGCCGGCGGCGCAGCGCACGGCGGCTCGGGGGTGATTGTACTCCCTTGCGGCGCGGGCAAGACGATGGTGGGCATGGCTGTCATCGAGCGGCTGCAGTGCAGCACGTTGATCCTCTCACCCAACACGGTGGCCGTCCGCCAATGGATCGACGAACTCTTGGACAAGACGACGCTGACCGAAGAGGAGGTCGGCGAGTATTCGGGCCTGCGCAAAGAGATCCGGCCGGTGACCATCGCTACCTACCAGACGATGACCTACCGCAAGCGCGGCAAGAAGGGGCAGGACGTACCGCTGACGGACGAGTTCCCTCATCTGGGGCTCTTCAACGAGCGCGATTGGGGGCTCATCATCTATGATGAGGTGCACCTGCTGCCCGCACCCGTCTTTCGCATGACGGCCGAGATCCAGGCCCGTCGTCGCCTGGGGCTGACGGCCACCCTCGTCCGCGAGGACGGCCGCGAGGGTGACGTCTTTTCCCTCATCGGCCCCAAGCGGTATGACGTGCCCTGGAAAGACCTGGAGAGGCAGGGCTGGATCGCCACGGCAGAGGTGACCGAGATACGCATACCCCTGCCCGCTGAGGAGCGCATGTCCTATGCTGTGGCCGAGCCGGAGCACAAATACCGTATCGCCGCCGAGAACTCGGGCAAGCTCGAGGTGCTGGATCAGCTCCTGGAAAAGCACGCCGATGACCAGGTCTTGATCATCGGCATGTACCTGAGCCAGCTCGAGGCGGTGCAGCAGCGTTATGGCTACCCGATCATCACAGGCAAAACGCCCGTGCGCGAACGGCGTGAACTCTACCACCAATTCAAAGAGGGCAAAATCCGGCGCCTGATCGTCTCCAAGGTGGGCAATTTCGCCGTGGACCTGCCCGATGCCAACGTCATGATCCAGATCAGCGGCACCTTTGGCAGCCGGCAAGAGGAGGCGCAGCGCCTCGGCCGCATCCTGCGCCCCAAGCGCAACGGCCTCCTGGCCCACTTTTACACGCTGGTGAGTCGAGACACCAACGACCAAGAGTTCAGCGCCAACCGCCAGCTCTTCCTGACAGAACAGGGCTACCAGTATGTGATTCTCTACGACGACGAGGTCGCCGCCTACGAGCCGGCGCTCCTGGCCGGTCAAGCCCGCCAAGTGCCGGGGGCGCGGCCGCGCCTGGCGGCGGGGTCACCCCCGGCGGATAGGAGCGAGAGGAGCAGGCAAGGCCATGCCCAACCTTGAGGCGCTAACGTTCAACCAAGTCGTAGAGCAACTGACTCCCGACGGGCTTGGGCTGGCCCAGGTTCTCGTCCGCTTTGTGCAGAACCCCGTCCGCGATGGGCAGACGATCCGCGCCCGGGTCGCCGACAGGCCGCCCTGTGACGTCAAAGTGACGGCAGAGCCTGACGGCTATTTCTGGGCCTGCAGTTGCGGCCGGAGCGAGCGCTGCCCACACGTCAACGCCGTCTTGCTCAAGTGGCTCCAGGAGCCGTGGGCCTTTGAGCAGCAGGCGGAGGGCCATCCCCAGCGCGAACTTGCCGTGGTCGAGGTCGAGCCGCTGCCCACCCAAAAGCCGGCCGAGCTGCCTTACTGGGTGCAGTCGCCTTTTGCCCAATGGCAGCAGGTCTATATGGAGAGACTCGAGAGCTGGCTGGGACGGGTCAAGATGCAAGACCTGCGCCAGATGGCGGCTCGCCGCGGCTGGACGGCCAGGGGCAACAGCAAAGCCATTCTCGTCCGGCACATCCTCGAGGCCGTGGCCGAGCCTGAAGGCATTCTGAAGACGGCCCTGAGCCTCGACGAAGAGCACTTGCGCGTGCTCACCGCCCTGGCGCTGCTCGGCGCCTCACCTGTAGACCCAGACACTCTCGAGTCCTTGGCTGGGGCACTGGGCGCCCTCGATCGCTACAAACTGATCACGACCTATCTGAACCACCTCTGCGAGTTGGGGCTCGCCCTGCCGGGCACGGCCGCCGACGATTACGCGCAAAATGAAGGCTTTTGCCCAGGCGCCATCGCCCGGCACCTGTTGCCTGCTCTGCAACGCGCTCTGCCGGCGGCGATCACTACACCGCCGGCCGTCGACGCCGCCCACTTGCGCCTGGCCGATCCGTGGCCATTCCTGCGGGCGGTACACGAGGTGGCCCAAATCCTGGAGCAAGAGCCCACGCCACTGCGGCCACCCATGCCCCGCCCCGTGTTGGAGAAGCAGTACCCGGCCCTGCGCGGGTGGGATTACGTCGCGGCGGAGGTAGCGCATGCCGCCCGCAATCGCAGCCTGCAGGCCTACTGGCAGGTCACGCTGGTTGTGCCGCCTCCCAGGCCGTCCCTGCCCGACGAGGTTGTCGCCCGCCTGGCCCCCATAGCCGGCGACGAGGAGCGTCTGGAATTCACCTACTCGCTGCTGGTGGCCACGGGGCTTTTGCAGCCGGGCAGCCCGACGACGGTATGGCCGGAGGTGAAGGTAGCCTTCCTGCGCGCCGGACCGCTGGCTCAACGGGCGATCCTGGCTCGCACCTACTTTCACATGTGCAACTGGACCGAATTCTGGGCGCAGGCCGGCCGCGCCCAAGGTGCCCTGCAAATCAGGAGGCGCCTGGGCGGCATGTATCAAGACCAGCAGCGCATGAACCAGGACCTGGCCCTGGCGCGGCTGCTCGTGTTGCGCGTACTCGCCTGCCTGCCGCAGAGGCAGTGGATCGACCTGGAGGAGCTGTTTGGCCTCTTGCGGCACATCTGGCCCCAGTTCGAGAGCCCGAGGCAGCCTGCCGACCTCTACCTGGGCGCCAGGCCAAACTGGTATCTGGCGCGGCAGGGCGCCGACACGCGCCTGCCCACCACATCACCGCCGGACTGGGACCTGGCCCAGGGCGGCTTTGTGCGCGAGATGCTCAGCGGGCCGCTGCACTGGCTGGGGTTGACCGACCTCGCGCTGGATGACACCGGCGATCTGCGAGCCTTCCGGCTGCACGGGCTGGCCGACCTCTACTGGAACCTGAGCGAGGCGCCCCCTGCACCCCATAGCCACAATATGCCGGGCGCCGAGCCCGCCGAGCCCCCCACCATCGACATAGATGGGCTGCAACTGGCGGTCCACCCGTCGGCTCTCGACGCTCGTGGCCACAATCTGCTGGAGCGGATCGCCCGGCTGGAGGAGGCGACAGCCGAGCGCTTTGTCTACCGGCTCGATGCCACCATCGTGCAGCGCAGCTATGAGGCGGGCATGACCGTGGAAGAGATCATGAACGCCTGGGAGCGCCTGCTGCCGCTCCCGCTGCCGGAGGCCATGCGCGCCCGCCTGGCCGACTGGTGGAGCGCCTATGGCCGCGTACGCCTGTACAGGGACCTCACCGTCATCGAGTTCGCCGACGACTATGCGCTGGCCGAGGTAAAGGCCGTCACCTCGCTGGCGCGCCATATCGTGGCCGAGATCTCGCCGCGGCTGATCATTATCGACAAGGCCGCTGCGCCCGGCCTGATCGCCCAACTCGAGAAAGCAGGATACACGCCCAAGCAGACGGAGCGCCTGGGATAGGCTCTAGCAAGGCGGCAAATAGGATGGAATACGAAGCGCTGCTGGATATCGACCAAGTGCTCGAGGGTTACCATATCGACGCCCTGGCCGCAATGGCCAGGGCCAGCGACCTGCTGGCCGACGACGGCGCTAGGCGCCCCCGCAAGGCCTGGCTGAAGGAGATGCTCCAGAACAACCTCTTCAGGCCGGAGCGTGTGGCCGCCGCGCTGGCCCAACTCGGCGCGCGCGAGCGCGCCATGCTGGACCGGCTCCTGCTGCGTGGCGGCGAGGCGCGCGAGAGCAGCCTGCGGCGAGAGGCAATACGCGCCAAGCTCGTCCGCGAGGCCCCCCAGCCTGCCGGGCAGACCGGGCACGTAGGAGGGATGGCGAGTTTTGATCAAATCCTGGCCCGCCTGACCTCCCTGGGTCTGGTCTTCAGCCGCCACCCTAACGCGGCAACGGGGCCGTTGCCCAAACTGACCCTCAAGCCCACAGGCGTGCTGTTCGTCCCAGAAGCCATCGCCGCCTACCTGCCCACCCCAGAGCCCCTGCCGGCCACCATCGTCGAGCCGGGCACCGTCGGGCCTGCCCAGCCCGGGCTCTTGCTGCGTGATCTGTACCTGTACTGGGATTATATCCGCCGCAACGAGGTGCCGCTGACCCAAGCCGGCCTGGTCTACAAACGTTCCCTGCGGGCGATCAACGGCATTCTGCTGGAGCCCGACCCGAACGTGGAGAGGGCCCGCAGCGAGCGCGAGACTCACCGGCTGTTTCTCCTGCGGGGCCTGCTCCATGCGCTGGGGCTGGTAGAGGAGCAAGTGGGCCGACTGTGCGTCACTGGCGGCGGGGCACTCGACATGCCCTCTTTCTGGGGAAAACCGCAGGCCCAGCAGACCGCCGCCTGCCTGGCTGTCTGGACAAAGTGGGAGGATGAGAGCGAACTGGGTGACAGAGCCGCCTCGTTTGGGGCGCAGTACACCCGGGCACGCGAGGCACTCATCAACGCGCTGGCCAGCATGCCCGAGAATCGCTGGATTGAGGTCGAGGACTTGGTCGAGCAGATCGTGGCGCGGGATCTCGATTTCCTCTTCCCCGACCACAGCAAGATCGAAGCCAGCACCCAATCGTGGTACTATATCTACCACAGCGGCTACATCTCTGGGCAGCGCGATGGCTTGTTGAGCGAGTTCGAAGCCTTCGAACTGGCGTTCATCACCGGTAGCCTGGCCGGGTTCCTGCGCCAGTGCGGCATCGTCGACCTGGGCTACCACGGCGAAACGCTGACCGCATTCCGCATCACTCCAGCCGGCAAAGCACTACTGCGAGGAGACCCGCAGGCGCCGGCGGCCCTCGGCGATGAGGTCGGGCGCGTCGTCGTGCAGCCCAACTTTCAAATCCTGGCCATGGGGCCCGTGGGGCTCGACGTGCTGGCGCGCATCGAGCAGTTTGCCGACCGCGAGCGTGCCGGCCTGGGCGCATTTGAGTATACCCTGTCGCGAGAGTCCCTATACAGGGCACAGCAGATGGGCGCGGACACTGAGGAGATTGTGCGCTTCCTGGAGGAGGTATCGGCGGCCGAGTTGCCCCAGAACGTGCGCCGATCGCTGTCCGAGTGGGCGGCCCGCCACGAGCGTATCGTGTTCCGCAGTGGGGTCAGCCTGCTGCAGGCCGCGACGCCCGAGCTGCTACAAGCCCTGTTGGCCGGCCCCGAGATCAACTCGCTGCTCGCCCGCCAGGTGGCACCTGACGCGGCGCTCATCGACGACAACCAGGCAGACGACGTGCTGAAGGCACTGCTGGCGCAGGGCATCCTGCCGGCCATCTCCAGTTCGGACCCCAGCTCGGCCGATGGGAGCGTCATCATGGATGATGACGGGACCATTCGCCCCATCCATGCCGTACCCAGCTTGCATCTGCCGGCGCGGCTCTCGCGCTGGGCGGAGGAAATGCCGGCACAGAACGGCGCCGGCAGAACCTGGAGGGTGACCCCGGCCTCGCTGCGCCAGGCGGGTGGAAGCCGCAGCCGAGTGTTGACGGTTCTCGACGAGATGGCCGCGCTGCAACGCGGTCCGCTGCCCGAGGCGCTCGTAGAGAAGGTCAAGGCCTGGGGCGGCTATTACGGCAGCGCCGCCGTCGAGACGCTCACCCTCATCGAGTTCCGAGACCGCGACGCCCTGGCCGAGCTGTGCAAGCTCCCCGAACTCGTGCCCCTGCTCAAACCGTTTCCGGCCGGCAACCGGGCACTGGCCGTCGTAGAGAGCAACAGGCTGGGGGAGGTCGAGGCCATCCTGGCGCGGTTGGGCGTGCCCGTGCGCACCGGCCTGTCCACCTAGTCGTGCACCGCAGAGATTCTGATGGGGGCAACTCGCCCCATGCGGCGCCATGTTACTCATCAGAACTTGTGCGGCGCAGCACTAATCCTGGGCCACATGAGCGTGAGTCTGCGGCAAGGCCGCCCTTGAGGCGCAAGCCACTCAGGCGGTTACTGCATGGGATTGCCCGGATCATTGACATCTGCGTATTTCGCGCATACAATGGAGGAGTGGCCAACCAACGAAAGGAGACCAAAGGTGACCCCCTCATTCCTCCTCAAAAAGCTCTATGTTCCGGGCAGTCTGAAGAACAACGAAGGCGGATTTGAACTCGCCCTCAGGAATCACATCGATTCCGGCACCCTCGTCGGCCTGGGGCCGCTGGCTATCGATGAGCAGACCTACCCCCCAGACCAGCTCGTATTGCGAACGCCGCGCGGCGAGTGGACCGGCGACCAGGTGAGTAGCCGCAAACCGGTGTTCTTCCCGGTAGGCATGCAAGCGACCATCCTGGTCAAGGCCGAACCGCTGGCCGCAGGCAGCCACCACCTCACCTTTGCTGCGATGGTGCAAGAAATCGGGCGCATCCAGTTCGAGGTCGACGATACAATCGCCTGAGCCGTCTCACCGCAAAGGGCGCAAGGACACGCCAAGGGGACCTGCCGTAGGGGCGGGGTGACCCCGCCCCTACTTTGCACCCTTTGGTGAGACCGTAGCGAGGTCAGGGCCGCGCCGGGCCGCCATCGGGCAAGCGCGTCTGCGTCCAGCGCTCGACCTCATCGATGCAGGGGAAGCGAGCAGCCAGCTTTTCGTCGATGTCAATGCCCAGGCCCGGCTTGTCGTTGGGATAGAGGTAGCCGTTGCGCACCTCGGGCGTGCCGGGGAACATTTCGTAGACGCGCTCGGGGAAACGGCACCACTCCTGCACGCCAAAGTTGGGCGCCCACACATCCAGGTGCACATTGGCGGCATGCCCCACCGGCGAGATGTCGCCCGGGCCGTGCCAGGCAGTGCGCACGCCGTACATATTGGCAAAAACCGCCACATTGCGCGCCGGCGTGATGCCGCCCATCTGGCTGATGTGCATGCGCACAAAGTCGATCAGCCGGCCCTCGATCAGCGGCTGCCATTCGTGTGGGCTGTTAAAGAGTTCGCCCATGGCCAGGGGCGTGGCACACTGCTGGCGCATACGCTCGAACCACTTGATATCCTCCGGCGCCAGTGCATCCTCCAGGAAGAAGAGCTTGAAGCGCTCAACATCCTTGGCAAACTGGACGGCATCGATGGGCGCCAGGCGCTCGTGGATGTCGTGCAAGAGCTCGACCTCCTCCCCCACCTCGGAGCGCACATACTCCATCATGCCCAGCATGGCCCGTGCATAAGCCCGTGGATCAAAGTAGGCGCCGTCGGGCGCGCCCTCGGGCTTGACCATCCTCTCTGCCTTGCCGCCATAGCCGCCCATCTGGATGCGCACAAAGCGGTAGCCCTGCTCCACAAAGCGAGCCACATTCTCAGCCACCTCCTGCGGCGTGCGCCCGTCAGCATGAGTGTAGACGGCAGCCGCCTCGCGGCACTTGCCGCCCAGGAGCTGGTACACGGGCATCCCAGCCTGTTTGCCCTTGATATCCCACAGGGCCATATCCACGCCGGAGATGGCATTGTTCAGCACCGGGCCGTTGCGCCAGTAGCCGTGCACCATCGACATCTGCCAGATTTCCTCAATGCGCGAGACATCGCGGCCGATGAGGAAAGGCTTGAGGTGCTTCTCGATGGCGGCGACAACCGCATGGAAGCGCTGGGTAAAGGTCGCGCAGCCCAGGCCGTAGAGCCCAGGCTCGGAGGTCACGACCTTGACGACGACCAGGCGCGAGCCGGCCGGTTGGGTCGTGATAGTCTGGACGTCCTTGATCGTTACAGGGGGCATGACGGCTTCTCCACTCGTTTCATGGGCCCTGATAGGGCCACGGGCAGACGATGCGCACATCCCCGATATCATGCGCCAATCCCCGCATCCTGGCAAGTGAGAGTGGCCTGGCAGATCCTTGCGAATTATGCGCCGATGGGCTAGAATAGCGCACCATGAGCAAGATCAACTATTACGCCGTGGCAGCCGGCCGCCGGCCGGGCATCTACAACGAGTGGTACGGCCCCGAGGGCGCCGAGGTCCAGGTCGCGGGCTATGCGGGAGCCCTGCACCGGGGCTTTCGCACGCGAGCCGAGGCCGAAGCGTGGCTGCGCTCCATGTCGAGCCGTGCCGAGCAGCACCGGCCGCCTGAGGATGGAGAGAGCAAGCCCAAGGCCACGCCGGCCAAGAGCCGGAAGAGCAAGCGCAAGGCCAAAGGGCACGAAGCAGCGCTAGCAGCGGGCAAGGTCGTTATCTATACTGACGGCGGTTGCAGCGGCAACCCAGGGCCGGGCGGGTATGGCGCCGTCCTCCTCTACGGCGCGCACCGCAAGGAACTCTCGGCCGGCTACCGGCGGACGACCAACAACCGTATGGAACTTAGGGCCTGCATCGCCGCCCTGCACTGTCTGAAGCGGCCGAGCGATGTGGTGCTCTATAGCGACTCGCAGTACGTCGTCAAGGGCATCACACTGGGCTGGGCGCGCAAGTGGCGCGGCAGGGGCTGGAAGCGCAGCAACGGCGAGATGGCCGAGAATATTGACCTCTGGGCCGAGCTCCTGGAGCTGTGTGAGAAGCACCGGGTCGAGTTCGTGTGGGTGCGCGGCCATATGGGCACCGCCGAGAACGAGCGCTGCGACCGGCTGGCCGTCGCCGCCGCCCAGCAGCCGGATCTGCCTGCGGACCCCGGTTTCCGCTAGCGCTCCCTCGGCAGGCGACGCTCTGCCGCTGCCAAGCGCATTATCACTGATTGCGCAAGATGAGCGGCAGCCACAGCGAGCCTCTCGCACAAATGCGATAGCTGTCCACTCGTTGCCCATCGACAACGGGCTCGTAGTACAACCTGACCTTCCCAGACACGACGGAGCAGGTCACACTCGATAGTACTCGGCCATGCCGGTCAAGTGCCTGTGCCCACAGCGTCGCGCCCTCAGGCCCTGCCGTCGGAGGATCGACGGCGAGATGGGTGGCCCCGCCTATCGACTGGCGGATGATTACAGCCGCTGGCGTGCGCTCGATGATCAGAAAGTGCTCCCCCGCCATGAGGGATTCACCATTGAAGAGATCCTTGAAACTCCCGGCCACAACACTCCCGTCGCCGCTCATGGCCAGGAAGCCACCGGGAGCGATTCCAGCCCCAGCTGTAACGTAGGTTGCCTCCAACTGCCCATTGGCAATGACCTCCAGGTCGCCAAAGACCGTGCGAATCACGTCTGGCTGTAGGATCTCGTATACATCGAGGGGAACGCCGGCATAACGTGCCGCCACCGCTCGCTGAAGGGCCGCCGCCAGGTCCAACCACGGGTCATCCACCGGGCCGGAGGCTGTCCACTGCCAGTTGATGGATAACATGTTGCCAAAGGCCAGGTTCCAAGTCAGGACCTGCTTGTTGTCGCTCATCGTTTTGAGCGAGAGGTCGTGCTGGTAGAAGAGCACCGTGTCGTGCAGCAGCCAGAGAGCCAATGGATAGGGCTCCCAGTTTGCAGAGCCCCAGTGCTGTGTGGCATAGGCGAACTCGCGCTCCCAGGTGAGTAGGCTGCCATGGAAACCTGCTTCGTGACGGGCCAGCCGGTCCCAGCCCATCTCCGTCATCAGGCGCTGGGCCTCATATTCGCCCACATGGGCAAGCCACCCTCTCTGGCTCTAGCGCTTCCCCTTCCATCATATCAGCCAGCCTTGCATTGTCAAGGATGATGCGAATTACGATCTGCCCAATAAGCTGTATTGCCTGAGCCAGGCATTATCGGATGGGAGGAGCGCAGGCATAGGCAGAGCATCCGTCTTGCACGAGCCCCCAGGGCTTGGCCTTCCTTAGCCTGGCGGCCTCGGCCCCAGGCGATCCCTCGCGAGGATGCTCACCCTCCAGAGCGCAGTCGTCGCCCACAGGGAGTCCGTCCTGCGAGCGCACAGGGCTTGGCCTTTCTCAGCCCAGCGGCCTCGGGCGTCTTCCCCGGCGCCACCTGGGAACCGGCTGCCCCTGCCGCTCGCGGAGGACTCCCTGTTTGGCGGCAAGGGCGCCGTCACCTGATAACAAGAGGCAGCCAGGTATGGTGCATGTGTGCGGCACCTACCTCCAGTTGCATAGAGGCCTGGACCTGCTTGGGCTCCGGGCAGGCCTCGGAGCGAACGGTCAACGTGACGGTATAGATGCCCGGCTTGGTGTAGGTATGCTTGACGACCTGGCCGTACACCGGTTCACCGCTGAGGCTGCCTGCTTGCGCGGGCGCAGCTACTCGGGCCATCTGCTTGGGCGTGCCGTCGCCAAAGTCCCAGGCAAAGGTCAGGGCGCCGCTGGCACGCTCCACCAGGCCCGTGAACTGCACCGCTTGCCGCGGCAAGGGAGCCGACGAGCTCACCTCGATCGAGGGATACTCGGGCCAGATGCAGGTCGTCCCGCGCACACGGAAAGGCGGGCTGACGGCGCTGGTCGTTGCCCGTTGCTTGCCGCCGCGGCTGCCTTCGACAATGGTGATGCGGAAGCGAGCATCATCGCTGATGGCCTGGTCGGCGACGGCATCCCACAGGAAGGTAGCAGGCTGGCCCAGGCGCTTGGTGACGGTCACCGGGCCCGTCCAGTTGGCGTGAGGTGTGGCCGTCTGCCAGGTGCTGCCGCCATCCAGCGAATACTCGTAGACCGTCTTGAGCACGCTATCCCCAGTCGCATTGGCCACCGACTCGTTGCGCGTGCCGTCGGGGTCGTAGAGGGTATAGTGGATGGCCACAGGCTTGCCGGCGCTCCCAGGCAGGACCTCGGGCGAGGAGTAGAGATAGGCGCCGGGGGCCGACCCAGGGCGAGCGATGCTGAGATAGGCCGGGTTGTTGGGTAGCGGCATGGTGCGGGCAAAGCTATCGGTCAGGTGCGACGGCCGCACATAGGTGTTTTGATACAGGCGCGGCCCCTCAAGGGCGGCCACAGCCAGGTCCAGGTCGCCGTCGCCGTCCATGTCCCCCCAGGCCAAGTCGGAGGTGTCCAGGCTCTCAGCCGATTTCCAGATCAGCACCAACGGGCTCGTGCCATTCTGCTGAGAGAGGTTGAGATAGACCCGATCGGGCTGGCCCGAGTTGCCGACAGCCAGGTCCAGGTCGCCGTCATTATCCCAGTCTCCCCAGGCCAGGCTGGTCGTGCGCAGGTCGCTTTCTGCAGATTGCCAGGCGGGCGCAAAGCCGGCCTTGGAGTGGGCATAGACCAGGAGCGGGCCGGGGTTACTGCCCACGGCCAGGTCAAGGCGGCCGTCTCCGTCATAGTCGCCCCAGGCCACGACGCTGGCCTGGGCCGCGGCCGCATCGATGGCGACCGGCTCAAAGGAGCCGTCGCCCCGATTGTGGTAGACCTGCGGCTTGCCGTCCTCGACCAGGGCGATATCCAGCAGGTCATCCTGATCATAATCGCCCCAGGCCACAGAGGTGACGCTGCCCGTGGTGACGGTGATCGGTTCCGTGCCGAGCATGCCCGCCTGCCGGTCATAGGGGTATAGCAGGGCTCCCTCATCGCCGCCCACCAGCAGGTCGAGCCCGCTGCGCATCCAACTGCGGTAGCCCCAGGCCAGGTCCCGGCCAAAGCCCCTGCCGGCGTCCCAGGTGGAGCCCCGGTCCGCCGAGGTATCCGTGTAGACGAGGCCCAGGGGGCCACTCTCCTGAACCACGGCCAGGTCGAGCTTGCCGTCGCCGTCATGGTCACCCCAGGCGACATGGTGTGGGCCGTAGCCGCTGCTGTTAAAGGGGGTATAGCGGTTGATGTCGAAACCGCCGGCGACGTTTCCGTATAGCCGGGCGCCGACCGTATCTCTAGCCCCGAAGAGCAGGTCCAGGTCGCCGTCACCGTCGGCATCCCCCCAGGCCACACTGCTGGCAGGGAAGTAGAAATCGCGAAAGCCCTCGAGCGAGACGGAAGGGAGGAAGGGCGAGAAACCGGCAAAGACCGCTGCCGGTTGCCGGCTGGATGTCAGGCCCAGATCCAGGTCGCCGTCGCCGTCATAGTCGACCCAGTTCATCCCCAGAATGCTGTCGCCAGGCTCGATGATGCCGCTCAGGTTGGTCGATGACCAGAGACCCGTCATGGGGATCTCAGCGAACTGATCGCCGTTCCCGGTCCAACGATAGGCAGCGGGCGGCGCGTCGCCAACGATCAGCTCAAGCCGGCCGTCTCCGTTATAGTCGCCCCAGTCAAGGGCGCGGAGCTTGCCCATAGTCTCGAGCACGAGTTGGAAAGTGCCCGGCGCGTTGGGCCTGTTCTTGTAGATGCGGTAGACAGAGTCGGTAAAGTTGTTCTCCAGGCCGTAAGCGACGGCCAAGTCCAGGTAGCCATCCTCGTTATAGTCGCCCCAGGCCAGGTCATAGGGAGTCTGATAACCCGTGATAGCCCCGGCCGCACCGCCGGCGTTCCAGCCGGATGAAAGGGCCCAACCTGCCGTTTTCGCAGGCTCGCGAACCTCGGGCCAGCCGACGCCCACCACGGTCTCGATTACGCGGTAAGGAGTAAGCCAAGAGCCCGGATAGTATGGCTCAGCACGGAGTTCGATCTTACTGCCGCTTAGCCCAAGCGCCAAGTCTGGAACGCCGTCATTGTCGGCATCCGCCGTGCGTGCCTGCAAGGCCGCGGCGTGGGCTAGAGGATTGCCGGGGCTGCCCAAACAGCCTGAGCCTCTGAACCCCTCCGCGCCCAGATTCTCGTACAGACGGACCGGGCACCCGGCGGAATAGGAGTAGTGCACATAGTACCACCCTGCTAACACACTGAACGTGTTCGTTGGGCCGCCACTTCGGTCTTGAGTGGCCACAGCCAGGTCGAGGTCGCCGTCGCCGTCAAAGTCGCCGGCAGCCACGGCCGTCAATTGGGAGTCTGCTATCGTCTTCTGCAAGGCCAGACCGGCGCCCGTATACTTGTAGACCGCCAGCCCCTGGCTTCCTGCGGCGACTAGCTCCGGATAGCCGTCGCCATCCAGATCGGCCCACAGCACGTCTTTCTCCAGGCCGCGACGGCCATAGTCCGACCAGAAGGACGACAGCCCCGCGCCGGTATTGCGGTAGACGGCCGGCCCATTCCCCCCGGTGACGGCCAGGTCCAGGTTGCCGTCGCCGTCCATATCCCCCCAGTTCTGCGCGTTCATCACCCCAAACAGAGGCGGCATCGTCCATGCCGGCTGGGCGATCATCTGAGCCTGGCCGGCAGTGCTGAGCCGCAGACGGACCGTGGCCTCGGCGGGTGCGCTCATGGCGGCGAGCGGCCTGCCCCCTGCCGGCGTGTACTGCACATGAGCGACATTGCTGAGCAGGTCGCCGTCGGCCAAGCCGCTGACCGGCATGGAGAAGGTTACCGACAGGGCCTCGCCCGGGGCCAGAGTGCGGCTGCCCAGCTTCCACTCGAGATCCTCCACAACAAAGGACTCGACGGGCATGGGCTCGGCACGGATGAGGCCCGTCTTGGTCAGAACATCAGTACCGCCGAGGCCACTGACCCTGAGCGCCACCGGGTAGATGCCCGGCTGGGTGTACGTATAGACGTGGACTTGGGCATTGTTGTTGCTGGTGTGCCCGTCGCCGTAGTCCCAATAGCTTGTGCCATAGTCACCGGTAGACTGGTTGGTAAAGGCAACGGCCAACGGCGCCGTGCCGGAAGTGGGAGAAGCCGCAAAGACGGCACGCGCCGGCTCATAGACCGTGACACAACTCGTTTCGGTCAGCACATCGCGCAGCGTCAGCGCGCCACACGTGCCGGTGATGGTCAAGGTCACGGTGTAGACGCCCGGAGCCTCATAGGTGTGCGTCGGGTTTTCGGTAGTGCTGATCTTGCCGTCGCCGAAATCCCACTCACTGTAACCGTAGTTGCCCGTAGACTCATTGGTAAAAGTCACCGGCAGCGTGCCCACACCGACCGTAGGGCCGGCCGTAAAGCTCGCTGCCAGCGGCTCGCAGACGGTGACCCGGTCCGCGATCGCCACCGTATCACTCACAATCGCCGAGCCACAGGTGCTGGAAATGGTCAGTGTGACCGTGTAGAGGCCGGCCACGTCGTAGGTGTGCGTAGGACTGTCATCCGTGCTGGTCTCGCCGTCGCCGAAATCCCACAGGCTGCTGGTATACGACCCCTTGGAGGTGTTGGCAAACGTGACGTCCAGTGGTGTGACGCCCGCGACAGGGGCGGCCGTAAAGCTCGCCGTGAGAGGCTCGCAGACGGTGATGTAAGGAGAGACGGTCACCGTGTCAGTCAGCGTGGCCGTGCCGCAGGTGCCGGTGATGGTCAGCGTCACCGGGTAAAAGCCCGGCTGCTTGTATGTGTGTGTTGGCTCTTTCTTCGTGCTGGTCTCGCCGTCGCCAAAGTCCCAGGCGCTGGTGGTGTAAGCACCTGTTGATGTGTTGCTGAACCGTACCTGCAGCGGACTGGCGCCTGCTACGCGGTCAGCCGAAAAGCTCGCGACGAGCGGCTCGCAGACGGTGACCCGGTCCGCGATCGTCACCGTGTCGCTCACAATCGCCGAGCCACAGGTGCTGGAAATGGTCAGTGTGACCGTATAGACGCCCAACTCGTCGTAGGTGTGCGTAGGACTGTCATCCGTGCTGGTCTCGCCGTCGCCGAAATCCCACAGGCTGCTGGTATACGGGCCGCTTGAGGTGTTGGCAAACGTGACGTCCAGCGGCGTGGCGCCCGCGACAGGGGCGGCCGTAAAGCTCGCCGTGAGAGGCTCGCAGACGGTGATGTAAGGAGAGACGGTCACCGTGTCAGTCAGCGTGGCCGTGCCGCAGGTGCCGGTGATGGTCAGCGTCACCGGGTAAAAGCCCGGCTGCCTGTATGTGTGTGTTGGCTCTTTCTTTGTGCTGGTCTCGCCGTCGCCAAAGTCCCAGGCGCTGGTGGTGTAAGCACCTGTTGATGTGTTGCTGAACCGTACCTGCAGCGGACTGGCGCCTGCTACGCGGTCAGCCGAAAAGCTCGCGACGAGCGGCTCGCAGACGGTGACATTCTTGGGAACCTCCACCGTGTCGCTCACAGTCACCGAGCCGCACATGCTCTTGACCGTCAGCCGCACCGTATAGATGCCCGCCTCGCCATAAGTGTGCTTCGGATCCTTATCTGCACTGGTCTCGCCGTCGCCGAAATCCCATAGGCTATGGCTGTATGTGCCCGACGATGTGTTGGTAAATTGGACTTGCAGCGGCTTGACACCTGCCACGGGCTTTGCCGTAAAGCTCGCTGTGATCGGATCACAGACGGTGATATAGCTTGTCTCGACCCGAGTGACGGCTTCAGTGCAGGTGGTATCGCTGATGGTGAGTGTTACGGTATAGACTCCCGCATCCTCGTAGGTATGTGTCGGGTGCTTATCTGTGCTCGTGCCGCCATCGCCAAACTTCCACTCGCTGCTAGCACTTTCGGGCGTGGACGTGTTGCTGAAAGACACCGTCAACGGCGCCGTGCCCGACCTGGATGTGGCGCTAAAGCCGGCTGTGCACGATGCGCCGGATTCGGCCGCGATGAGGCCGGAGGGGACATGGGCACTACTCGCCCCACCCTGCCAGATTGCCGAAGCGGCGTAGCGCTCGACGGGTCGCTTGAACGGGAGCGGAGTGGGCGTTCGCTCGAGCATGGCCACAGCAGGGGGAGCTGCGCCTACAGACGCCGAGCTTGAGGAACCCTCGGTCTCGGTGACCACCGGCGTCGGCGCAGGCGGCGGGAGTTGCTGCGTGTAGGTCAGCCCGCGGCCGTGCCGGATGCAGTCGTCGCAGGTAATACTATCGGACATGATCGCCATCGGGAGGTTATCCCAGAGCGAAATGTTCGAGATGGTAGCGTCGCTGTTGTTCGTCAGCCAGATCGTATAGGTGATCGTATCGCCCAGGTAAGGGTTGGCGTCGCTTACGGTCTTGACGATCTGCAGCGGGTCGGCGGCCGTCGA
>DAOUGZ010000133.1:0-38545 GCA_034428955.1 Anaerolineae bacterium
GCCGATGATGCGGAGCGAGCGAAAACGCTTTTCCATGATGAGCCTCCTCGTCTGCCAGAGCGCCCGAGCCCAGGGCCGGAACGCATGGGTAGCGGCCCTCCACAAGGCCGCATTAATTGCATTATACAGCCACTCCGCCGCCCATGCAACGCTCTGCGACTCAGACGGTCTCGGTAACCTTCCTCAAGCCCCGCGGCCGGTCCAGGTCATAGCCCTTTGTCCGCGTCAGCGATGCGGCAAAGAGCTGCCCAGGTACAACCGCCACCACCGGCGACAGCCATTCCGGCACACCCTCAGGCAGACGAAGCGCCGTCTGGGCCAGGTTCAAAGCCTCCTGCTGGTCCGATACGACGACCAGCTCGGCCTCACGCGCCTGCAGGGTCCTGATCATCGCCAGCAGATCACCATATACCGCGCCCTGAGGCGCGAACACGATGACCGGAAAGCCCTCCTCAATGATGGCAATCGGCCCATGCATGAAATCGGCCGATGAGTAGCGCTCGGCGACGACATAAGTCAGTTCCTTCAGCTTGAGAGAGACCTCCAGAGCCGTGGCATAGTTGTAGCCTCGCCCAATCAGCACGCAGCGCTCCATGTAGCGGTAGCGCTGCGCGTGCTCCTCGATCGTTGGAGCCAGTTCAAGAGCCCGCTCCACGTGAGACGGCAGGCGCTCCAATTCGGACCACATCGTCGAATTGCCGGCCAGCGCGACCGCCAGCAACGCCAGCGAAGTAAGCTGTGCCGTATAGGTCTTGGTTGCCGCCACGCTGCGCTCCTCGCCCGCATGCACAGGCAGGGCGAATTCGGCAGCGATCCCCAGAGGCGACTCCGGGTTATTGGTAATGCCCAGGGTCATTGCCCCTTGCCGTCGCCCCTCAGCGACGACCTCGACAATATCCGGCGAGTGTCCGGACTGCGAAATGCCAACCACGAGCGCACTCTCGAGGCGCGGTGGCATCCGGTACATCGTGAACAGCGACGGCGCGGCCAGAGCCACCGGCAGCCCACAGACGCTGGCCAGCAGATACTTGCCGTAGGTGCCGGCGTGGTTGGATGTTCCCCGCGCCGCCAGGTACACGAATTGCGGGTTCTTGCGGCGGATCTGCTGCGCGAGTTCACGCACCCGGCCGCTCTCCTCAGCCAGCAGGCGCGCCAACGCCGCCGGTTGCTCGTTGATCTCCTGTTCCAGATACGACATCGTCTCCTCCCGGCGTTCATGTTGCCGGGATTGTAGCACGCCTGCCTGTTTGCCGCAACACGTGCAACCGGCGCTCTGTACACAGAACCGCACAGCACCGGCGCAAAGGCAATTTGTCCACAGAGCAGAAGAGGGCACCCACGGGCGTGGGTGCCCTCTTCTGCTCTGCAGATAAGCCTCTACTTGCTGAGATGGTGCCCATTGCCCCGGACATAGTCCTGGTAGATGTACATCAGCTCCTTGTCAAAGAGCGACCGCTTGACCTGCACCGACATCCGACGGGCGCGGGCCAGGATCTCGTTCGCCTCCACATCGGTCAGCGGAATGCCGAACTCTTCAAACTTGACCTTGACCATGCGGGAGCCCGAATGCTTACCGATGATCAACTGTCGCGTCATGCCGACGCTCTCGGGCGAGAACGCCTCATAGTTGCGCGGGTCCTTGAGCACACCATCGGCGTGAATGCCGGATTCGTGCGCAAAGACGTTATCGCCGACGATGGCCTTCGACACGGGCAGCGGGCGGCCGGCTGCACGGGCCACATACTCGGACAGCTCGCGCAGGCGGCTGGTATCGATCCCCATGTCTATGCCACCGAGACATTTGAGCGCCATGACTACCTCTTCAAGGGCCGCATTCCCAGCGCGCTCGCCCAGACCGTTCACCGTCGCATTCACGTACTTGGCGCCCGCGCGCACCCCGGCCAGGGCGTTGGCAGTGCCCATGCCAAAGTCGTCATGTGTGTGCATCTCGATGTCGAGGCCGGTTTCATCGATGAGTGCTTTGACACGCTCATAGGTCACAAAGGGGTCTAGAATGCCCAGGGTATCGCAATAGCGCAAGCGGTCTGCCCCATGCTCCTTACCCGTGCGAGCGAACTCGAGCAGGAATTCCATATCGGCTCGCGAGGCATCCTCGGCGTTGAGGGAGACGTAGAGGTTGTGCGCCTTGGCGAAATCGACACTGCGCTTCACGCTCTCCAAGACCCAAGCCCGGTCGCGGCGTAGCTTGTGCTCGATGTGAATGTCTGAGGCAGAGATGGATATAGCCACCGCATCGACCCCAGTAGTCAAAGAAGCCTCGATGTCCGAGACTACCGCGCGGTTCCAGGCTAGGACGCTGGTGGGCAGATCCAAGCTGACGATCTCTTTGATTGCCTCCAGCTCATCGCCCCCCATCGCCGGGATGCCCACCTCAATCTGAGGGACACCAATCTCTGCCAGCAACTGCGCAATGCGTATCTTTTCGCCATTGGCGAACACTACCCCTGCAGTTTGCTCGCCATCACGCAAGGTTGTGTCATCGATCCACACTTGGTTCATCTCTACCTCCACCACTCAAACGCCCAAGTCCAGCCGTCGGGAAACAAAAAGACGCCCAGAAAACACTCCTCACAGAGTTCTGGGCGTCACGGCCGCTGCCAACTCGGACAGCATGCAGGCCTCGAGAACCTACTCGAGGCAGGCACTATTCTGTTAGGCAGAAACGGGGTCGGACTCCGCCCCCCGCATCCGACTGTCAGCATCATCCTTAGGATACTATTATACCCCAGGCTCACATCCCTGTCAAACTCGGCACGCGGCTCCGTCAACGACGCGCACCGTAATCATGTTGGTCGTGCCGGGTGGGCTACCCGCCGTGCCGCCGGTGATGACCACAACCTCACCCTGCCTGACCCATCCCTGGTCGACAGCAGAGCGCACGGCATCGGCGGTCATTTCGTCGGTGTTGTCGGTGCGCCGGGAGAGAAGCGGGCACACACCCCAATAAAGCGTCAGCCGCCGCTGCACCGAGGGATTCGGCGTGACGGCCACGATGGGCGCCTCCGGCCGATAGCGCGCCACCATGCGTGCCGTATACCCCGAACTCGTCGGGGTGATGATAGCTGCCGCCTGGATGTCGGTTGCCGTCTCGGTGCTCGCATGGCTGACGGCCTCGGCGATGCCACACTGAGGGATGGGCACATGCGGTGAGCGGCGACCCTTCCCTGGGGCTGTCTCTTCAGCGTGTTCGGTAATGCGCGCCATGGTAAGCACCGTCTCCACCGGATAGTCGCCCACCGCGGTCTCACCGGAAAGCATCACCGCATCGGTGCCATCCAGAATGGCATTGGCCACATCCGACGCCTCGGCACGTGTCGGGCGGGGGTTGTGGATCATCGACTCCAGCATCTGCGTCGCCGTGATGACCGGCTTGCCGGCCGCGTTGCACTTGTTGATGATCATCTTTTGCATGATCGGCACCTGCTCGGGCGAGGTCTCGATCCCCAAGTCACCCCGAGCAACCATGATGCCGTCCGAGGCCGCGATCAGACCGTCGATATTCTGAATTGCCTCGGGTTTCTCAATCTTGCTGATCAGCGGCACCCGGCCCTCATCTCCGTACTCCTGGGCCAGTTGCCGGAGTTCACGCACGTCGTCCACTGTACGCACGAAAGAAAGGGCCACCCAGTCGACCCCCAACTCCAGCCCGAGGCGCAGATCTTCACGATCCTTGTCTGTAATGGCCGGGATGCTCAGCGAAGCTTGCGGCAGGTTGAGCCCCTTGTTGGACTCGAGCAAGCCACCGGCCAGAACGCGACAGCGAATCTCGCTGCCGCCGGCTTCCAGCACCTGCAATTCGAGCAGACCGTCGGCCATGAGAATGTGCTCGCCGGGCTTCACATGCTCAGGCAGATTCCCGTATTGGACGGGCACCTCCCTCCCACGGCCTTCGATCGGGCGGGTCGTGAGCACAACCTCCGTCCCAAGCTCCAGGTGCATGCCCCCAGCCTGCACGCGCCCCACCCGCAGCTTGGGTCCGCTCAGATCCCACAGAATACCGACTGCGCGCCCGGCCTCTGCTGACGCCTCGCGGATAGTGCGTACCGCTGCCCGGTGCCAGGCATGGTCCCCATGCGAGAGGTTTAGCCGCGCCACGTCCATGCCGGCCTCGATAAGCCGTCGCAAGACGTGCGGCGACTCACTCGCCGGTCCGATGGTGCAAACGATCTTGGCCCGTCGCATGCCAACCTCCGAACGTACTCTAGGAACTCAGAACGCAAACACAAACACCAAATCATTCACATTGGTGTTGGTGGGCCCGGTCCTGAGCAATTCCCCTAGATGGTCAAAGAAGTGATAGGAGTCATTGTTCGCCAGGTACGCGTACGGGTCGAGCCCCAGTTCGCGCGCCCGCTGCAGGCTTGCGCCGTCGACCATGGCGCCGGCAGCATCGGTCGGCCCGTCGGTGCCGTCTGTAGCCAGGCCGGCGACGACGACATCCCTCAGGCCATCCAGGCCAAACGCCGCACCCAGCGCCAACTCCTGGTTCCGCCCGCCGAGCCCCTCTCCGCGCACGGTGACCGTCGTCTCGCCGCCAGCGACCACACAGGCGGGCGGCCGCAGAGGCTGCTGGTGCGTCACCAGCTCGCGCCCGATGCCGGCGAACACGCGTCCCACCTCCCTCGCCTCGCCCTCGATATAGGTGGAGAGGAGCTGCGCCTCCATCCCCAACTCTCGCGCCCTGGCCAGCCCGGCCTCGGCAGCCTGACGGTTGGAAGCGACAATCACGTTCTGCACGCGGGCCAGCGCCGGGTCGCCGGGCTTGGGCGTCTCGGGGAGTTCGCCGCGCAGGCCGCGCCGCAGATGCTCCACGGTCGCCGGTGGCGCCTGATCCAGCAGATCATAGCGCTCCAGAATCGACCACGCCCGCTCAAAGGTGCTTTCATCCGCCGCGGTGGGTCCGGAAGCGATCACGTCCAGCGGGCTGCCTACCACATCCGACACCATCAGCGCCACAACCGTAGCCGGCGCCGCCGCTCGAGCCAGTTGCCCCCCCTTGAAACGCGACAGGTGCTTGCGCACGGCGTTCATCTCGCCGATCGAGGCGCCGCAGCGCAGCATTAGATCCGTCAGCGACTGCAGGTCGCCCAGGGTCACGCCCTCTGCCGGCGCCACCATCAGCGCCGAGCCGCCCCCGGAGATAACGGCCACGACCAAGTCGTCCTCGCCCGCGTCACGCACAAGGTCCAGCATCTCGCCCGTGCCCGCCAGGCCCCGCGCATCCGGAATCGGGTGCCCGGCCTCACGCAACTGCACTCGCGCCAGGGGCAACGTGTAGCCGTCCTTCACGTTCACCACGCCCGCCGTCAGGCGCTCACCCAAGAGTTCTTCGACGGCCGCGGCCATGGCCGCGCTAGCCTTCCCCCCACCGATTACATAGACGCGCCGGTAGCGCCTGAGGTCATACGCCTCGTTGTCGACGACCAGCGTATCTCCCTCGCAACGCACGTGGCGCCGCACCGCCTCCTTGGGGTCCACCGCCACCAGCGCCGCTGCCATCACCTCCAGCGCCAGCCGGCGGTGCTCCCGCTCCGCTCCCTCACCCAACACCCGCAAGTCGAAACGTCCTTGATCCGTGAGCAATGGTCTTTCTCCATGTAATCCATAACTCTGCAAAGTGCGTACTGCGTGGCCTCTGCCATAGCCAAGAGCGCTGCTCCAAGCGACCTTACGCAATACGCGTTACCCATCCTCCACCAACGCGCGCAGCCTGCGCAGGTTCTCCACATCCTCGTGCAAATCCTTGGACTTTTCCGTCTCGAGTACCATCGGGCGATCCTGCCAACGAGGGTCGTTGAGCAGCCAGCGAAAGGCGTCGAGCCCCAGATGTCCGTCGCCGATATGCTCGTGGCGGTCGAGGTGGCTGCCCATGTCACCCTTGGAGTCGTTCAAGTGGAAGGCCAGCACCCGATCCAGCCCGACGATGTCATCCAGCGCCTGCATCGTCGCCTCGTACCCCTCCTGCGTGCGCAGTTCGTACCCGGCGGCAAAGGCGTGGCAGGTGTCAAAGCACACCCCCAATCTCTCCGGGGCCTTGACCTGCTCAATCAGCGCACGCAGTTCCTCGAAGCGACTGCCCAGGACCGCCCCCTGGCCCGCCGTCGTCTCCAGCAGAATGCGCACCCGATAGCCCGGCGTGCGGCTGTGGAGCGTGTTCAGCGCTCTGGCGATCCGGCGCAGGCCCTCTTCCACCCCTTCATCTACATGCGAGCCGGGGTGCATCACCAGAAACGGCAGTCCAAGCGCCTCGCAATGATCGAGTTCCTCCTGCAGCGAAGCCAACGACTTTTCCCACAGATCCGCGTCCGGCGAGGCCACATTGACCAGATAAGAATCATGGGCGAAAATGGGGTGAATGCCCGTCTCAGTCTGTGCCGTCCTGAAGCGTTCGATCTCCTCCGGGGGTAGCTTGCGCGGCGCCCAACGGTTCGGCGACTTGGTAAAGATCTGAATCGCCTCGCAGCCGATGGAAGCGCCCCGCCTGACGGCCTTGTCTACCCCGCCTACGATAGACATATGTGATCCGAGTCGCAAGGCGATGCTCCTGGCGCAGGATAGGAACGAATGAACCACAAAGAGTATAACCCGTCCGCCCACAGGCGCAAGTCCGGCACGCTTTGAAGCGCAGGTCCGGAACACGAAAATGCACGAGAGGGACGAAAAGCACGAAAGGGATGCCCGCCGGCAGCCCGAGCCCGCAAGTCATGTCAGGGAGCCCAGCCTGGTGGTGGCTCCCTCGCTACAGAGGTCTGCGTCCGGGTCAAGCGAAGACGGCTCTACGACCTCTAGGGGCGCAAAGAAACGTGGCGCCTTTGCCTCGCGATCTCAAAAGCCATCACGGCCGCCGCCGACGCAGTGCCGAGCGAGGCGGCAAAGGCCCGTCCATAGGGAATCTGGATCAGCAGATCGGCCTGCTCGACCAGCGTCCGGCTGATGCCGCGTTTTTCCCCACCGATAGCCAAAAAGAGCGGCTGGGCCAGGTCGGCCTCATAGATCGACACGGCATTCCGCTTGACAGCGCAGGCGACGGCCAGCCCGCGCTCGCGGAAAAAGGCCGCCGCGTCCTGCGCCGTCTCGGCGATGGCCATGGGCATGCGCTCCGAGGCGCCGGCGGAGGAGCGACCGACGACGCCGGCGGCGGTCGTCCAGTTGCGCGGGCGCACAACGACGCCGTCGATGCCGGCAGCATAGAGCGAGCGCACGGCGTCGCCGAAATTGTAGGGGTCCTCCACGCCATCCAGCATAACGACGCAGGGGCGTTTCTTGCCGGTCACAAGCTCATCCAAGGGCACAAAGCGCCGCGGCCCCACCAGGGCGATCACGCCACCGTGAGTCTGCCCGCTGGCGTGCTCGGCGATAATCTCCGCCGTCACCCGCTCGACCCGCGCCCCCACAGCCCGCGCTCGCTGCGCTGTACGCTCCACCAGGGAATCGCGCTTGTCGTGCCGGATCAGCAGGGCGCGGACCTCGCGGCTCCCAGCCTCCAGCGCAGCGTTGATGGCGATCAGCCCCTCCAGCACGGCCTCCTCAGCCGCCGTGCCACGCTCTCTATCCAGCATACACCTCCTGCATCGCGAGTTTGACCACGGCCATCTACTATACCAGAGGCGATGGCTCGCCGCAACCGGAGCACAAGCCGATCGATGACCGCTTTTGCTCTGCCAGCCGAGGCCGCTATAATGGCAGGGTTCGATCATTACGAACCAAGAGCCATATGCGAGGAGGACCCGATGCAGATCGATCGACCCGCCGGACGCACCCTCACAGCCCGACGCCCTGTGGCGGCAGCCGTACCTATCCTGGTCGTCCTGCTCCTCTTGCTGGGCGCCCTCCTCTACTTGCAGCACGGTTTTCGGTATTTCCTGCACGACGATGAAGGCAACTATGCCTATGCCGCCTGGCGGATCAGCCAGGGAGAAGTGCCCTACAGGGACTTTTTCACACCGCAGATGCCCGCATTCCTCTATTGGGGTGCGGCGGTCGTGGGCATCCTCGGCCCTACCTTCGCGGCACTGCGCCTCTCCAGCCTGGCAGCGATCCTGCTGGCGGGCTGCTTCCTCTATGCGCTCAACCGCGAGATCCTGGGCCGGCCGGTAGCCCTGTTCTCGTTAGGCCTGTTCCTGATCGAGCCCAACGTCTTTCACAGCGCCCGCTTATTCCTGCCCGAGGCCTATATGCTGGCCTTCCAGTTGGCCGGCCTCTACGCCTTTGTCCTTGGCGAGAAGCGGCACCGGCCGGCGTATACGGCGCTGGCCGGTGCGCTGCTCGGCCTAGCCACTCTCAGCAAGCTGTTTGGCGCCCTCACTCTGGCCGGCTGCTTCCTCTACCTGCTGTATGCCTCCCTACGCGAACGGCGGCCGCTAAAGCAGACGGTGCTCGCAGGGCTGGTGCTGGGCCTGCCGGCGCTCTTGCTGTGCGGGATCACAGCCGCCGTCTTTGGCGGCATCACGCCCTACTTTGTCACAGCCGTGTTCAAGCACCACACCATGCAAGGTGCAGGGATGCCGCTGGCTGCACGCGCCGCCAAGGCGTTCGAACTCTACCGGCGCTACGCTGAGGAACAGCCCCCGGCTATGCTGCTCGCGACGCTCGGCGCCTTCCTCGTGCTCTGCCGCCGCAAACCGCTGCCTAGCCTCCTCCTCTGGCTGGTACCCACAGTGGGCGCGTTTGCCCTGCTCTCGCGCGAATTGCTGGTGCGCCACATGGCCTACCTGGCCCCAGCTCTGGCCACGTTGATGGCCGTCTCTTTGGTGCAGCTTCTGAGCGTGCAGCGCATCCTGCTGTCGTGGCGGGCGCCATGGCGTATCCTCGCTTCGGCACTCGTCATGGCCGTGGCGCTAACCGTGACCCTGTGGGGAATCCGCCCCTGGACGGCCAAGACCTCGGCCGACGCGGCGCTGACCGAGGACGGCTCGCAGCGGCTCGCGGCGCTGATCCGCTCGCTGGCGGAAGCCGATGAGCAGGTGATGTCGGACTACCCCGGTCTGAACTTTTTGGCCGGCAGGCGATCCACCTATTGGGCGGCGGGCATGTCGGGGGGTGCCGCAACCAGCGGCCAAATCAGCGGCGCAAAACTGATCGAGGACCTCGAACAGAACGATGTAGCTGTGGTGATCATCAACATCTCGGAGCACGATGCGCAGATAACGCAGATGAGCGACTATCCTTCCTTCCGTCGCTACGTCCAACAGCACTATACCCTGGCCGACAGGTTCGAGTATGCCTTCTTTGAGTATGTCCCGATGACCAAAGCCCTCGAGGTGTACGCACGCGTCGATCCCTTCCCCCTCAAGCCTGAGCTGCGGTATCAAGAGAACCTGGAGCTGCAAGCCGTGCGCCTGTCCGAGAGCAACCTGCCGGCGGGTTCCACGCTCATCGTCGACGCGCGTTGGCGAGCACTGCAACAGATGCCGGTCGACTATTGCGCCTCTGCGCTCCTCGTCGATGCCACAGGCCGCCAATGGGCCGAGACTCATGGCCGGCTGCAGAACACAGGCGGCGCGCCGACCTCCGGCTGGCAACCGCAAGAGGTGACCTGGGCGCGCTACGCGCTCACCCTCAACCCAGCCATGCCTGCCGGCGACTATTACCTCGTCGTGCAGCCCTACGGCGCCGGCTCCGGCTTCCTCCAGCCCTCCTCACCGGCCACCGGCCCCACCGTGCAGGGTTCGCCGATCATCAGTACCGTGGGCGTGTTGCCACCGGCTGAGGCGCCGGCCACGCCGCCGGAAGCCGCGATCACCTATCCCCTACAAGGAGTCTCCTTCGGTCCACACTTTGACCTGCTGGGATACGATCTCTCCACAACGAAACTGTCTCCCGGCGAGACGGTACAGGTCACGCTCTACTGGACCTACCGCCAGCCCTCGGCCATCGACTATAAGGTCTTTGTACATCTGCTCGACAGTGCCGCCAGCGTCCGCGGCCAACACGATGCTGTGCCTGCGGGCGGCGGCGCCCTGACCACAGGCTGGGTACAGGAGGATATCCTCATCGACCGCTTCGACGTCCCGCTCGAGCCCGCTGCCCCCTCAGGGACACTGCAGATCGAAGTCGGCTTCTACGACCTCGCCACGGGCGAGCGGCTCCCCCTGCTTTGCGATGGTGAACCCACAGGCGAAGACAGGCTCATCTTGCCCACGGAGATCACGGCCCGCTGAGTCTACTGGTCCGCAACAGCCTGCAAGCCGGAGAAGACCACAGCGCCGTCGGGCAGGTGCTGGCCGGCCCGGTCCACCACCGGCAGGCGTTCCATGGTAACCAGGTCGTACAGCCCGACGGCAATCGAGTACGCACCCTGAGGCGCATCCGTAGGAACGTTGAACACGTGCTCGTCGAGGATCACCTGCCCCGGCTCCCAGGCCGTGGTGGGGGCGGCCCCACCCTGCGGCAGGCTGTCGGCCTGGGTGACGATGCTGCCATCCGGCCCCACTAGGTGCGCAAAGACGGTATAGCTTATGTCTAGCGGCGCATCGGTCCGCCAATGCAGCTGCAAGCGGAACGGCTGCCCAGGCACGAGGGCTCCCACCATGTCGTAACCCTCGAGCGCTATCGACTCACCCAGATGCGCCTCGACGGCAACCGCCGGCTGCGTCACAAAGCGAGGGCCGTCCGGCAGATCATAGCGCACAGCCTGCACGCCGCCCACCTCGAACGTCTCGCCCACGGTCGCATAGCGCCCCAGTTGCTCGGCCACCGCCCCACAGTCACACTCGGCGCTATCCGGGTACACCAACTGCCAGATGTGTTCACATCCGGCGGCAGCTTGTTGCAGGGCGGTACGTATCGTGTCCTCCCGCGAGGGACCGGTCAACTCGACCAACGGCACAGGGCCGGCGTAGCCGCGGGCCAGGGGTGCGTTGCCCTCCACCACAACCACCTGCGCCCCCGCGTCGCCCTGCCCGGCAATGCGGCTGATGGTCTCCTCTTCAGCCTGGCGATACAGCCTGTTTTCATAGATGGCTGCATAATCGATGCCGTTGAAAGACACGACATACTCGGGCTGCTGCTCGGCCACAAAGCGGCGCGCCGCCTCCGCCATCAGCTCGCGCTGCGCCACGTTGCTGTACAAGACGAAATAGTCCGCGTTGGCCAGGCAGTCCGGCTTCCACTTGTCAAAGGTCTGACCTACAAAGTAGTCGCCAAGCTCAGGCCGGTGCCAACTGCTCACGACCAGCTCACGGGCATCGGGCTTGGCGTTGAGGTAGGCGGCGGCACGGTCGAGCCCTTCGCCCCAGCCGATCAACATCACGCGAGGCGCCGTCCTCGCGCCGCCCAAGGCAGGGTTGTAGCACGAGAGGTAATAGGGCCGCCCCGGCCAGAGCACGAGGAACTGCCCGGTCGCCAGCGCAGCGATCAGCGCCGGGGGCAGCCATTGTTTCCAACGGGGCCCGCTCAGACAACGGTGGGCCAGCGCCACCCAACCGACGGCGGCCAGGATGTCGAGGAGAGGGAAAACAGGCAGCAGGTAACGGTCAAACTTTTTCTCTCCGGTGGTCATCGCCGCAGCAAAGAGAAGCGCCCAAAGCAACAGCATCACGCCCACAGCGCGCCATGTCCTCTCGCGCCAGGCAGTCACCAGGGCAACTACCCCCAGGAGCACCCAAGGTGTAGTGCGGAAGGCCCAGGCGACCGGGTAGAAGCCGAGTCCGGGATCCGGGCGCACAGCGAACCAGAAGAAATTCGAGTTGCTGTGCGGGTTCTCCGCGTATTGCTGAGCGACGCCCAAGACGTTCTGCAAAGTGGCAAGCGGACGCACCCACAGCACAGGCCAGATGGCCACGATGAGCAGGACGGCTGCGAGCACCCACAGGCACCAGACACCGGCCGCGCGCCACACCTCGCGATGGCGCAGTGAACGCGTCTTCCATAGCACCGGCAGCACGAGCACAAGGCCGGCCCAGGGCAGAAGAAAGACCCCCGGCGACTTGTTGGCGATGGCCAGGCCGGCCGTCGCTGCGGAGGCCAGGAGATAGCCGATGCTCCGGCTACGGAACCGGTAGACAAGCAGGCTCACCACCGAGAGCATGACAAAGGCCGTGAGCAGCGCGTCCAGGTGATGGATGCGAGAGTGGGCCAGGAAGAAGGGGTCCAGCGCCACCAGGGCAGTGGCGCAGAGAGCGATGTGGCGCTCAAAGAGCCTGCGCAGCAACGGATACAGGGCCACGATGCTCAACCAGGTCACGAGCGCCACCAAGCGACGAGCCCCCAGAGTCACGGGCGGCACGCCGGTGCCCGGGGCCGGTGCAAAGCTCTGTAGCAGCACGCGCACGGCGTCGTGGTCCCAGGCCTGCGGCCTCTGCAGCCACTCCACCCGGTTGGCGATGGCGCCCAACCACATCGTCACAACGCCGGGATGGCCGGTTTGATAAGTATACTGCCACTGCCGGCTCTCCAGAGCCTTGTCAAACTCGATGCTGCGATAGTGCCAGAGGGCTTCGTCGGCTATTGAGAAACTATCCAGACCCGTGAGGCGCAGGATCAGGGAAGTCGCGAGAATGACGACGAGCAGCGTGCGCTCGAGATAGACGAGGCGGGATTGCGTCATGCCTGCTCCTTATGAGTAGTCCTGCCGCGCCTGCCACAGCGCGGTTCACAGCTTCTTACGCCGGCGCTGCCGGCTGCGGACTCAGACGTGTTCCACCGTCACTGTCTTTCCTCGGCGTTCCAACTCGCGGATCAGCTCTTCCACGTACACCTGGCGCATCGGCTTGCCGCGCACCACATCGGCGAGTTGGTAGGGGTTGATGGCATCACCCACGATAAAGTGGAGGATGTCTGCACCGAGCAGCACGCGCGCCAACTGGGTGGCTCCATCAACGTCAGAGGGCAGGTCGTGGATTGTCTCTGCGCTCTGGATGCGCTCGCTCGCCTTGCTGAGGGTGATAATACCTTCGGTGACCAAGTCCACCCCCTCCAGGCGGGCTATCGGCGGTATCTTTTCGCTCTTGGGCGCCGCGCCGAGCCGCCCCCGCCGCATATCGACCTGCAGCGTCCGCCCGAGTTCCCGGGCGACCACCTGCGCTGTAGTGCCGCCACAGATGACCCTTTTGCCCTGGGCGCCCATCAGGCGTTGCACCAACTCCCGGTCCAACTCGGGCCTGGATGGCGGGCCGGTAAGAATGGTGACCTCCACCGGTTGCCGCACCCTCATGCCGATCGCCGTGGCATCGTCGCCTGGGTTGCCGTTGTAGAGCTTGAGGCAGGTCCGGGCCAGCGCGCCCGTCAGTTGATAGGCATCGCCGCCCGTCGCCGCCCAGCGCTGCAGCGAGATTGACAGGTTCTTCCAACCCCAGCCCAGCCGGTAGAGCCCGCCCACACCGGCATGGATATAGCCGTCGCTGACCAGGGCCATATAGTCGCCGACCTGCAGGTCAAATTCGGCCTCGCGGATCTTGCGCCCCTGCACCTCGCGCTCGACCTTGGGGAACTCTATGACCTGCCCATCGCGGATTAGGATGAGGGGCGGGTTGTCATACTCCACCAAATAGGCGCGCCGGCCGTGCTTGACGATGAGCACAGAAAAAGTGGCATAGGCCAGGCGCCGCACCTGGCACTCGGGCAGAGTTCCAGCCAGGGTCTCGATGACCTCGTCGATCGTCTCGCCCTTGGCCAGCATATCGACAGCAATCGTCGCCGTGAGCGTGGCCAGGATGTGCGCCTTAACGCCACTACCCAGACCATCAGACAGCCCAATGATCAGCATCTCGGGGGTCGAGCGCAGGTGTATAGCATCCCCGCACAGCTCTTCGCCATGCTTGGAGAGGAATCGGTAGGCGACCTCAACCAGCTGCTTCACCGTCCGCATCCTTCTCCAAAAGCCGCCGCAACTCGCTCAGCAACACCTTGGTTTCGGCGGTCGTCTCCCCCAAGAGGCCGGCGATCTCGTGGGCTACCCGCATCTGCTTGGTGATCACAGCCTGGGTGCGCTCCAGCGTCTCGGCGCGCAGGTGGCTCTGCGCCGTACGCGCGCGCTCGCGCGTCGTTATGTCGCGCAGAACGCCGACCAGCATCCCTTTGCCCTGCACCGGCACCACAGTCATCTCGACGATCAGGTCATCGCGCAACTGGCAGTGCTGCACCAACTGCATCTCCCCCTGGCGCAGCACCGCCAGGAAGGGGTCCACCACCGGCACGAGTTCGCGCAGCGGCCGGCCTACGGCATCGCTGCGGCGACAGCCGAGCATCTGCTGCGCTGACGCCGAGAGTTCCTGCACGTGCAGCCGCTCATCCACCACCAGCACAGCGTTGGGTACCGAGTCCATGACCACGTTGGTCAGCGACTCTGCTCGGCTGCGCATATACGGGATGCACATGGTGGGCTCGGCCATGCCTCGCAGAGCGGCGATGGCCTTCTCGCGGCAGGTTGGGTAGCCACAAGCACCACAGTTGAGTTCGTCTTCGGGCGTAAACTTTTCCACCTTGGCCAGCGTCGCCCGAATCTCCTCTTCACTGAACTCTGGCGCAGGCAAGCTGCGATCGTGGAATCCGCGACAGAGATCCGGCCACTCGTCGTCGCTGGGCAGCGGCTCCGACTGGCGATGCGCCGCGAAGGACAGAAGGCGCTGGCGGCGCACCGACACGCTCACCGTCGCCGGCATACCCGGCCCATTGATGCAACCTCCCTCGCAGGCCATCAACTCGGCCAGCCCGGCGGTAAGGCAGCCGCTCCGAACACCCTCAAGCACGTCAATGCACGTCTGCAGCCCCGACACGGCGATGCTACCATCTCCCAACAGGTCGGTGCTCATCCCAGCGGTGCCCACCAGCCCGCCCTCTAGTGGGAAGAGGCGGGCCGCCGGCCGGGATTCGGCGGGTTCGGGCGCGCCCTGCCTGGCGACCTGCACGCCGGCCTCATCCAGCCACACCTGCAGCTCGGAAAAGGTCAGTGCGGCGTCAATCACGCCGGCAACGGCTTCATCGCGGATCTCGCTCTTTTTGGCCAGGCAAGGGCCGATGAACACGACGCAGACCTCAGGCCCAAAGCGTTTGCGCAGCCAACGGCCGTGGGCGATCATCGGCGACACCACCGGTGCCAGGTGCGGCAGGAGGTCCGGATAGTGCACCTCTACCAGGCTGGTAACCACGGGGCAAGCCGTGGTGATCACTGGGTGCGGCCGTTGCTCATCATTCAGCAACTGGCAATGGGCGCGGCCTACCATCTCGGCCCCAATCGCCGTCTCGCTCGCCGCCGTGAAGCCCAGCCCCGCCAGCGCATCAGCCAGCGGGGCAAAAGACAACAAATCGAAGAAGGCCGGCGCCGAGGGCGCCACGCTGGCCACAACGGGCCGCCCCGCCCTCAACGCCGCCCGCACGATTGGGCGGTCATCACGAACCTGTTTGGCACCCTGCGGGCAGGCGCGCACGCACGTACCGCAGACGATGCATAGCTCTTGCACAATCTGAGCCTGAGCCTCCTGCACGCGCACCGCCTTGACCGGGCAGGCACGCACACAGGCATAGCAGTCCCGACAGCGAGCCGGATTGGTCTGTATCACACCGCCCACGTTACATCACTCCGCCTGCACTCTGGGCAGCACCTCGTTGCGGAAGAACGTCTCAACCTCATCGGGCACAACCTGACAGTAGACTTGATCGTCGACACGCACGGTCACGCCCAACGAACAGTGCTCCATGCAAAAGGCCCCATTGATCTCGACCTTGCCTTCCAGGCCGTGCTCCGCGATCAGGCGCTCTAGGGCCTCAGCCACGCGGTCAGATCCTCGTACGTAGCAGGAACTGCCGACACATACCGTCACAACCACCATTAGCGAGAGACCTCCTCAAGCTCTTGCGGAGCCTCCACGTTCGCCGGCTCCTCGAGGATCTTGACCACGCGCACCGCGCAGACCTTGTACTCCGGTATCTTGCCCACTGGATCCAGGGCATCATTGGTGAGACGGTTGATCGGCGCCTCAGCAAAGTGGAAGGTGCCGAACACCATGCCAGGCAGCGAGCGCTCACAGAGGCGCACTCGTGCCATCACCTCGCCGCGTCGCGAGACCACCCGCACCATATCTCCCTCAGCGATGCCCAGGCGCTGAGCATCCTGCGGGTTCATCTCCAGTCGCTCCTCCGGCGCCACGTGATCCAGGCTACGCGAGCGCCGGGTCATCGTGCCCGTATGGTAGTGGTAGCGATTGCGCCCCGTCGAGAGAACGAACGGGTACTCGTCATCCGGCAGCTCGGCCGCCGGCGCAAAGCCAACGGCATGGAACTTGCCTCGCCCGCGCACAAAGCGATCCTTGTGCAGCACGGGGGTTCCCGGATGATACCGGTCCAGGCACGGCCACTGCAGGCCACCCTTCTCAAGGCGTTCGTAGCTGATCCCGGCATAGCTGGGCGTCAGCGACGCCATCTCAGAAAAGATCTCCTCCACCGAGGCATAGTCCAGCTTGTGGCCCATCGCAGCCGCCAGATCGCGGATGATCTCCCAGTCCGCCATGGCGTTGCCGGGCGGATCGATCGCCTTGCGCACGCGTTGCACGCGGCGCTCGGTGTTGGTAAAGGTGCCGTCCTTCTCGGCAAAGGAGGCGGCGGGCAGGATCACATTCGCCAGCCTGGCCGTCTCGGTCATAAAGATGTCCTGCACGACCAGAAGATCGAGCTTCTTTAGCGCCTCCACCAGATGGCTCGCGTTCGGATCGCTGAGCACGGGGTTCTCCCCCATGATGTACAGCGCTTTCACACGACCATCGAGGATGGCCTGAGGCAGTTCGGTCAGCGTCAGCCCTGCCCTGCTGGAAAGGCGTACGCCGGTCGCCCAGGTCCGCTCGAACTTGGTCAGAACACGCTCGTCATCAACCCGCTGGTACCCTGGGAACACGTTGGGCAACGCACCCATATCGCACGCGCCCTGCACATTGTTCTGCCCGCGTAGCGGGTTCACCCCACCACCCTCGATGCCGACATTGCCGCAGAGCATGGCCAGGTTGGCCAGCGATTTGACGTTGTCCGTCCCGCTCGTGTGCTGGGTGATGCCCATGGCGTAAAAGACCATTGCCTTGCCGGCTGTGGCATACATCCGCGCCGCACGCACGAGGTCCGCCTCCGGTATGCCGGTGATCCGGCTGACATACTCGGGCGTGAACGGCTCGACAGCCGCCCTGAGTTCCTCAAAGCCCTCGGTACGGCTCTCAACATACGCCTTATCCCACAGGCCTTCGTCGATGATTATGTGCATCAGGCCGTTGATCCAGGCCACATCTGTGCCCGGACGCGGCCGCAGCCACACGTGCGCATAATCTACAAGCTCTGTACGCCTCGGGTCAATGACCACGAGCTTGGCTCGCCGGCGCGCCACGGCGCGCTTGATCATGTTGCCGATGATGGGGTGATTCTCCGTCGTGTTCGTCCCGGTGATGAGGATCACGTCCGTGCCCTCGATCTCCGAGATGGAGTTGGTCATAGCGCCACTCCCAAACGAGGCGGCCAGACCGGCCACCGTGACGGAGTGTCAAAGACGGGCACAATGGTCTACGTTGTTTGTGCCCACCACCCCTCTCATGAATTTCTGGAACAAATAGTTCTCTTCGTTAGTCGCTCGCGCCGATGAAAGCCCGGCCACAGCATCCGGACCATACTCTTCAATGATCTCAGTCAGCTTGCCGGATACGGCTTGCAGCGCCTCGCCCCAGTTGATCTCGGCATAATACCCGTTGTGCCGCACCATCGGCTGCCGCAGCCGGTCCGGATGATTGATGAACTCGTAGCCAAAGCGCCCCTTGACGCACAGACTGCCCTTGTTCACACCGCCATAGCTGGGCGACACACCAACCACTTGGTTGTTGTGCACGTCGAGGGTCAGCTCGCAGCCGACGCCGCAGTAGGAGCAGGTCGTCTTGACTCGCTTCGTCTCCCATGGCTTGCCCTTGCGGCGCCCCATGCTCTCGACCAGCGCATCCGCCGGGCAGACCGACATGCACTCGCCGCAAGACACGCAATGCGGGCTAAACTCCGGGGTAGGCTCCACAGGCGCGATGCGCGTACTGGCTCCTCGCCCCTTGAAGGTGATAGCTCCCACCTCGGCAATCTGCTCGCAAGCCTTGACGCAACGTCCACACAGAATACAACGCCGTGGGTGATACTCGATCAGCGGCGTAGCCCAGGGCTCCTCCGTGTAGGTGATCGGCTCGATAGTATAGTCGTGCAGGTCCTGGTGTGAGATGTCATACTCGTAGGCCAGGTCCTGCAGCTCGCAGTTGCCGTTGATGTCACAGGCACCACAGTTGAGTGGATGCCGCAAAAAGATGAGCTTGAGCGTCTCTCGCCGCAGGTCCTGCAGGAATGGCGAGCGCGTGCACACCACCATACCCTCCTGCACGGGTGTCGTGCAGGCAGTCACCGGCGTGGAGGTTCCCTCGATCTCTACCACACAGAGCCGGCAGGCCCCGATCGGCTCCAGGCGCTCATGGTAGCAGAGCGTTGGGATGCGTATCCCCGCCATCCGCGCAGCATCGAGAACCGTCTGCCCCTGTCGTGCCACGATATGCTTGCCATCGATTGTTATGTTGACCATAACTCGCTGGCGCTTGCTTTGAATAGCCTCCAACATTCCCATATCCCCTTGCCGGCCATTTCCGGGGCATCGCAGGCTCAAGCTGCCCGGCCTGCGTGGATCCAGCCAGGCCTGCTCATTCGCGGGGCTAGTTAGCCCACAGGCAAAGTGACCCAAGCGAGGTGATCCCAGAGGCGAGATGACCTCGCCCCTACAGCAGATCCCCGGTATGCCGGCTCTACAGGTTTGCTTCTACCTCTCGGTAGCCAGCAGCAGTATCCGGTAGCAGCGTAGGCAGCGGTCAGCTTCCATCAACGCTTCCTCCGGTGTGATGACCTTTTCCACTTCCTCGAAATCGTCCACACGCTCGTCGGTCGGCCGCTCCGGCGGGTGCACGCGGCCGCGCCCGCCCAGCCGGTCGACCGTGTCGTGCGCAAAAGCCCCCATGCGGCTGAGCACGCGGCTCATTCGCTCATCCTCAGTGAGAACGACCTTACCCTCGCGCTGGTACTGGTCGATCGAGTTCGCTGCACGCAAGCCTGCCGCCATGGCCTCGATCAGCGTCGCCGGCCCACTCACGCAGTCGCCGCCGGCAAAGACACCTTCCTCGCTCGTCTGCAGCGTATCGGGGTCCACATTGATCGTACCGCGACGGGTCGTCTCCAGGAAGCTGCGCTCCTTGAGGAAGGTCAGATCGACGACCTGCCCAATGGCCGGTATGACCATGTCGGCCTCGATGACGAATTCAGAGCCCTCAATCGGGACAGGCTTCCGCCGGCCGCTGGCGTCCGGCTCGCCGAGCGCCATGCGCACGCACTCAACACCAACGACACGCCCATCCTCTGCAAGAACGCGTGTGGGGTTGCACAACAATTCCAGGCGGATACCCTCCGCCTCGGCGTCGTGCACCTCCACCTTGTCTGCAGGCATTTCCTCACGGCCACGGCGGTAGACGATGGTGACTTCTTCCACACCCAAGCGCAGCGCCGAGCGCGCACAGTCGATGGCCACGTTACCCCCGCCGACGACCACCGCCCGCTTGCCGACAGCCTGGGGCTCGCCTAGGTTCAGACGGCGCAGAAAGTCGATCCCCGGTAGATAGCCCGTCAGATCGGCGCTCTCGCCCGGCACGCCCATGCTGCGGCTGTTCTGCGCGCCAATAGCGACATAGACGGCCGAGAATCCCTGCTCCCGCAGATCCTGCAGGTGCAGGTCCCTTCCCAGGCGCTTTCCATAATGGATCTTGGCGCCCAGCCGCTCGATCACCTCGACCTCACCGCGCAGCACGTCGCGGGGCAGGCGATAGTCTGGGATGCCCACGGCAGCCATGCCCCCCGGTTCATTGAGAGCCTCAAAGACCTCCACCGGGTAGCCTTTGCGCAGCAGACTGTAGGCCGCCGTCAGGCCGCTTGGCCCTGCCCCGATGATAGCGACCCGGTGCCCATTCGCCGGCGGCCGCGGCAGCTCGGGCTTGACTGCCCCCTCCATCTGCACATCAGAGACGAAACGCTTCAGATGCTTGATCGACACCGGATCGTCGAGGAGTCCCCGTCGGCAGGCGAACTCGCAAAAGCGCACGCAGACTCGCCCGCAGACGGCAGAGAGGGGGTTTTTCTCCCGAATCACCGATAGCGACTGTGCATAACGCCCCGACTTGATGAAATCGATGTACTGGGGCACGTCGAGGCGCTCCGGGCAAGCTTCGATGCAGGGCGCTGTGACCTTGGTATGATAGTGACCGCGCGGCCTCCGTTTGCCCTCGGCGATGGCCTTTCTGAACTCGGGCTCATAGTGGTCCAAGAGATGCACGAGGGCACGCATCGAGGTATGCCCAACCTCGCACATCGAGCCTGCCTCGACAAAATTGGCCAGTCGCCGCATACTCTGCAAGTCCTCGTCGCGCCCCCGGCCATTGGCGATGCGCGTCAACACATCCGCCACGACGCGTGTGCCCATCCGGCAGGGGACGCACTTGCCGCAGGACTCTCCCTGCACAACAGCCATGTAGGCACGCGCCATGTCAATCACATCGACGCGCTCATCCAGGACGATCACCCCATCCCAGCCCATCAGGCCGAGTATCCTGTTGCCCGGCTCGAACTCTTCCAACTGCTCGCACTGGGGCACGGCCGTCCGGTCTTTGAGCGCCTTGCCCCGATTATCGACGACCTGATCTCCCCAACTACTAAATAAGACTCTGCTCAACCCCATTCTCCCTGTCTGTGGTCCCTATCTGCATTGCTCGGGTGGTTCCCGGGGCGCTACAGTCCCACTGTAGCCTCAGCGCGACAACCACAGCCGACCTGGCGCAGACCCAGGTTGTGTCTGCGCATACTGGCCGCCTCGGCTGGGTCTGAGGCACATCCTAGGGCTTGGACTCCTTGCACGGCATCTGCTTTGACCGTCTCACCACATGATAGGACAGCGTGGCCAAGCGCGTGGCCAGGTCCTCATTCTCGACCCAGACTCCCTCCGGCACAAGCAGGCGCACAGGGGCAAAGTTCCAGATAGCCCTGATACCGGCGCCAACCATCGCCGCGGCCACCTCCTGGGCCACAGCGGCAGGAACGGTGATGATGCCCATCTGAATGTGCAAGCGCGCCACAAGGTCCGGCATCTTTTCCCAGGGATAGATTTTGCGTCCGGCCACTTCCTGCCCGGCTTTGTCCGGATCGGTGTCGAAGAGAGCCACAATGCGCAGCCCATAGGGCGCAAAGCCAGGATAGGCGGCAAGCGCCTGGCCCAGCCGCCCGGCGCCGGCGACGATGGCTTCCTTGTCGTTGGCCAAGCCCAGAAAGTCTTCCAGGCTGGCAGCCAAGGCCTCTACGTCATAGCCAACGCCCGGGCGCCCAAACTCGCGCAAGAAAGAGAGATCCTTTCGGATCTGAGCCGAAGGCAGCCCCAACGCACGCCCGATGTCCTCTGAGGAGACGATGGTCTCCCCACGCTCGGCCGCCTCAACCAGGAAACGATAGTAAAGCGGCAGCCGACTGAGGCTGGGTCGCGGCAAACCAGGCTTTTGAGACATCTTGACCCACCCTCCTGCGTGCAGACTTTGTGCCTTGTTTCACGAACAGTATACTACGGACCCGAGCCTGTGTCAACGGCTTGTGCACGGCTTCACAATGCCAACAACCCATGGTATCCGCCAATGCCTATGTGACGCAGAATCAGCGGCTGACGAACACCGCCAGTTCGGAGTCGCAAATCGGCCTCTTGTCGAGCTTGCGCAGCCAGCGCTCGCCGGCTACGTCAGCCGTACAGGGGCCATAGGTGCAAACGCGGATGGGATGCTTTTCGGCCTGAGCGTGCATGATATCCAGGAATTGCGTCAGGATACGGCCCTGGAAGGGCGTGTAGAGGTAGTACACGGTCGCCGCCGTGCAGTCGGCCTGGCGGGCATCCATATTCAGGAACTCGACCCGCTCCGCGTTTACCCGGCGTGCACTCTCCTGAGCGCATCCGCAGTAGGCCGGCTCAATCTCGATGCCTACCGCACGAGCACCGGTCAGGAGCGCCACGAGAATGGCCACCTGCCCCAAGCCCGATCCCACATCAAAGAGCACATCGTCCTGGCAGATGGCCGCCCTCTTGATCATCTCCAGCACCAGTCGCACCGGCGTAGGCTGCAGGTAGACCATCTCCGGCTCGAGCTGTCGCGTGCTGAGGGGCACGACAGTAACGCCCAGAATGCCATCGACGAGTTCGTCGAGCGCGCCATAGATCGGCCCGAACCGAGCTCGCCCACTGAGCCGTTGCGGCAGGTATCGCTCCAATTCGAGCTGTAGCACATGCCCCCACAACGTCCGACGATAGACATCCTGGCGCAAGCTGGAGAACAGACGCTCATTCGCATCCTTTAGCCGCTCGCGCAGCATCACCGCCCGGCGGTGCAGTTCAGGCAAGCCCGGCGCCGCATCGCGGTCACTCAGGAGGTAGCGTATCTGCTCGATGATCTCCCTATCCAAGCGCTCAATCGCCTCGATCCGCAGACTAAACCCATCGTCCGCATTGAGCGCAGCATTGCACTCGATCTCGCCGATCGCCCTCCCCAGTTCCAAGAAACGCTGCTCGGGAATGTGCCCTGTCAAGCTCCCCTCCATCCCACATCCTCGTAACCCGCGATTCATCGAAGAAGCAAACTGCCGCCCGCCTCACCGCTGCGAGTGTACGCGCGCAGCACTGCCGGTCCCTACTGAGCCTGTCAGTCCCGTCGCCGCTCTCCTCTCAACTGCGTCTGTAACATCCGAAACACACCTGGAAGCCTCTAGCGCGGCACAGGCGACGAGAACAGCATGCGGAATTTGCCCAGTATAGCGCCGACGGCACCCCAGACCAAACGCAAGCGCAAGCCCACGAAATCCCTTTTGCCATCCCAACGCAGGTGCTCTACAATTATCGAAACTACAAAGAGCACGTTGAGGGAGGTTCCGCCATGCTCACTTCGGGTCCTGCGCTCGCAGCAGCAGATGCCCAGGTTCAGCAAGCCATCGATTGTGCCAGGGAGCATTTCGAACACGAGGGGTACAACTGTGCCGAGTCGGTCTTGCGCGGCGTGGCCGCCGCCCTGAGCCTGCCGGTAGACGAGGCGATTCTCCAGCTCGCCACCCCCTTCGGGGGTGGTTTTGGGCGTGCTGGCTGCACCTGCGGAGCGCTGAGCGGCGCCATGATGGCCCTGGGCGTGCTCCTCGGCCGGAGCCGGCCCGATCCGGATATCCGGGACAGGGCATACCGGCATGCCCAGCATGTCTGGCAGGGTTTTGTGGAGCGCGCCGGCGGCGAGGATTGCCGCGACCTCAATACGCTGGGTTTTGGGCACCCCGATCACAAGACTCTGTGCGCGCGCTTTGTGGTCATCGGCGCCGAGTTGGCCGCGCGCGAGTTGCTGCAGGCGAGCGCAGAGATCAAGCATCCCTGACCTCGCGGCCATCTTGCCCAGCGGCACAGGACTTGCTGCCTCTACATCGGCCCGCCGTTAGCCAGCGCTACGCTTTGGCTGCCGGTTAACCATACACTGTCGATGGGGAGGCACGATGGCGCACATACCGCCAGATGATGTAAAACAGCTCTTTGAGGAGAACAAGCAAAAGAGCTGGTCCGGACTGCACAGCCTGCTGCAGCAGCACAAGGGCAAGGCAGACGGAATCGAGGACTCGGTCATCGACACCCTGCTGCTCGTCGGCCGGCGCCTGGAGCAGTCCAATGAGCCATATCCCGGCTCCTCCGAGCAGCTACAGCGGGTCCTAGAGTACGAACTAGCCAAGGCCACGGCATAGGGAGGCCGATTCCGCAGTTTGCCGAGGCGCCCCCGCCACCGGAACCGGTAGCGGGGGCGCCTCGGCCACTTTTCGCACAGGTACCAGGACCTGTGCCCCTTCCTCGCTTGCAGCAACCGAGCTCTAGCGCGCTGCTGGTTTCTGCCCACCGCCCTTGCGCATGCTCAGGTTGATGCGCCCACGCTCCTTATCGACCCCAATCACGCGCACCTCAACGACCTGCCCCACCGACACGACGTCCATCGGGTTCCGCACATAGCGGTCTGCCAGCTGCGAAACGTGCACAAGCCCATCGCGCTTGACGCCGATATCGACGAACGCTCCAAAATCCACCACATTGCGCACCGTGCCTTTGAGGACCATACCCTCCTGCAGATCGTCGATATCCAGCACATCGCGCCGCAACAGGGGGCCAGGCAGGCTCTCGCGCGGATCGCGCCCGGGCTTTTGCAGGTTCTCCAGAATATCGAGCAGAGTCGGCTCACCTACGCCCAGCGTCGCCGCCAGTTCCCCTGTCTTCACGCCCTTGCAGAAGGCAGAGACGCGCGCCGGCAGGTCCGGCTCGTCGCCCTTGACCCCCATCATATCAAACAGACGGCGGCAGGCCGGGTACGATTCGGGATGGATGAAGGTATTGTCCAGCGGGTTATCGCCACCGGGGATCTTGAGGAACCCAGCGGCCTGTTCAAAAGCCTTCGGCCCGATACCCGAGACATCCAGCAACTGCTTGCGCTGGCGGAAGGCACCGTGGGCTTCGCGATGGGCGACGATGGCCTTGGCCGCACGAGCCGTCAGCCCGGAGACATAACCAAGCAGCGCCGGTGATGCCGTGTTCAGATCCACACCCACATAGTTCACTGCCGACTCGACAATCGCATCGAGGGCCTGAGCCAGCCCCTTCTGGTCTACATCGTGCTGGTACAGCCCCACTCCGATGGCCTTCGGGTCGATCTTGACCAGCTCCGCCAGGGGGTCCTGCAAGCGCCGGGCAATCGAGACTGCGCCCCGAAGCGAGACGTCCAGTCCCGGCAGCTCCTCACGAGCCAGGGGCGACGCCGAATAGACCGATGCGCCGGCCTCGCTGACAATCACATAGGCGCCCTTCCCAGCCCGTTCGACCGCTTCGGCAGCCAGAGCCTCCGTCTCGCGGGAGGCCGTCCCGTTGCCTATCGCCAGCACATCCGCCCCGCGCTCCGTCATCCACTCTACGAGGAGGCGCAGCGCCTCCTCGCGCCGCCTTTGCGGTTCATGAGGGTAGATGGTTGCCGTCTCCAGCACTTTGCCCGTCGGGTCGACCAGCGCCAGCTTGCTGCCGGTGCGATACCCGGGGTCGATGCCGAGAACCGTCGCCCCGCGCAGGGGTGGCTGCAGCAACAACTGTCGCAAATTGGCCGCAAAGACACCGATGGCGTGCTTGTCTGCCGCCTCCGTGGCCGCTCGCCGCAGCTCGCGTTCTATCGCTGGGGCCAGCAGCCGCTCGTACCCGTCGACGATCGCCGCCTGCAGGTGTTCCGCTAAGGGGGAGCGTGGGTTGGACTTGTAGACTGACTGCATCTCCCGGACCAGCCGCTCGCTGTCGGCGCGCAGCGCGACCTTGAGCGCCCCTTCGCGCTCGCCCCGGTTGATCGCCAAGACTTGGTGCGGGGCCAACGATGACACCGGCGCAGCAAACTCGTAATACAAACGATAGACGCCCTCGGTATCCACCTCTTCGCCGGCCTTTTCCGTCTTGAGCGCACCAGTCGATCGTGTTAGCTCACGGATCCGCCCGCGCACCTCAGCATTCTCGGTCACCACCTCGGCGACAATGTCACGCGCGCCGGCCCAAGCATCATCGGCCGTCGGCACCTCATCGTTGATGAACGGAGCGGCGAGTGCATCGAGGCTTTCCCGGGTCTTGACCTGTTCCAGGATCATTGTCGCCAGCGGTTCCAGGCCACGCTCACGCGCGACCGTTGCCCGCGTGCGCCGCTTGGGCCGGTAGGGCAGGTAGAGGTCTTCGAGCGCCTGCAGCGTCTGAGTCTCGCCGATGGCTTGCTCCAGTTCTGGAGTCAGCTTGCCCTGCTCCGAGATGGAGCGCAGGACCTGCTCACGGCGTTCTTCCAGGCCCCGCAGGTAACGCAACCGCTCGACCAGAACCCGCAACTGCTCCTCGTCGAGGCCCCCTGTGACCTCTTTGCGGTAGCGAGCAACAAAAGGGATGGTGCTGCCTTCGTCAAACAGGGCGACTGTCCGCGTCACAGCGCCGGCATTTAGCCCCAGTTCAGCAGCCAGATGTTGGGTGATCGTAGCTTCGTTGAGCATGTCTCTCCTTGCGACTCGTGCTGAACAGCGGGGGCGAGTATAGCACTGAGGCTAGGTTACGGGCAAACTTGCTTTGAGTCCCGCTCTCGCACCGTACGCCAAATGCCCCTGGCTTCATAGTCTAATCTTCGCCAACAACACGTTTCGCAAAGTAGCTGGATACACGCTCAACCAGGCGCTGCAACTGCCCGGCTCCCTCCAACTCGCCCAGGAGGTTCCTGATGTGCGACTCTCGCGTGGTCACCCCCAGGCGACCCCAACGGCGCCCCAGAGGCAGACAAGCCTCGTGCATACCATCCGGATCCTCGAGGAAAGCATACCGCAGTATGCGCACCAGCGCCGAGTGTGCGCGTGCCCGTGCCTCTCGATACTGAGTCACCGCCTCATCCAGCCTGGCGATATAGACCTCCACCCCGCGCTGCGGCTCGAGGTGGCGCACCATACTCTCGGCCCTGCGCCAGGCCTTGGTGGAACGCTCCCATTCCTCATCGACGACCAGAGGATGTGGATGCGACAGCAACCTGGGCAGACTCTCGCGAACCTGCGCGGCTGCACGTCTGGCACTGGCCAGGCCGGCCTCCGCCTGACGCGCCTGCTCCCGCTCGCTCTGGAATGCCTGCTCTGCTGCGCCCAGGTCCTGCCCAAAGGCATCAACCCGCCCGCCAAGCTCGAACAGCGGCCGCAGATCGGTGGGTGCATTGCGAGCCTCGCGCACCAGCGCCTCCCACCGCTGGGCCAATCCCCGCCTATCCACACCGGTAGCCGGTTCGGCCTTGGCGAGCCGTTGGTTCAGCGCCTCCCACCGCTCCCATAGTGATGCGAGTGTCTGCTTGAGCGCAGCCCGCTTTTCCTCGGCGAGTTGGGTGTGACTGAGCCTGAACATAGCCAGTTGCTCATGCAGTCGAGCCAATCCCTCATCGCGCAGGCGGCGCAGATCGACCACGTCCGGGCGGCGCACCTCGTCTTCCAGCCGGCGATACTCGTCGACGAGCGCCTGCCCCAACGCTCGCAGATCCGCGACATCCTCATCAGACGGCAACTCGCGGCCCAGCGCCTCCACAGCCTCCACCTCGGGGCGCACAGCCGCGATCCCCTCCTGCACCTGTCTCTCGCAAGCTCGCGTCCCACTCAGCGCAGCCATGATCCGCTGGCGGTCCTGTTGCACCCTCTCCCAACGCGCAGCGAGTTGCTCGGTGCACCCCAGCAGCGCGCCCAGGCCCGACTGCAGCACCTGGCCACTGCCAAGCTCCGCCCGGACCTGACCAACCTCAGCCAACACGGCATCGTATTCGCGGCAATAGGCATCGAAAGAGTCACTATCCACCTGCACCCAGTTCGCCGGGTCGTACACCTGCAGATCTTGCCAGGCGCGGGCTACACGGGCCCGTTGGTCCGCCGCCGCCTCGATTCCGGACAGCAGCTCCTCCAGCCTGCTCCACTGAGACCGCCAGTCCTCCAGGCTTTGCCGTGCCAGGTCAAGTTCGCCCCGGCAAGTGGTTGCCAGGGCCTGCACATCGGCCAACAGGGCCAGAATGGCCTCCGGCTCGCAGCGCAGGCCGCCAGGGTCCTCACCCAAAGCCATGCGCTGCATCTGGGCCATCAGGTCCTCGGCCCGGCTCAGCCTGGCGCCCACCAGGTCCAGGCGCAGGCCGACTTGGGCCTCTTCGTCGACCACCTGGCGCTGCAGGTCTTCCATTTCGCTGCGACAGGCCGATACGGCCTCCCAGGCCCTGCGGTCCGCCTCGGCCAGCCGCTGATGAGCCTTATCGAGCGAATGCACTTGCGCCACCAGCGTCCACGCCTCCCGGGCGATCTGGGAGTACACCGTCGGGTCGCGCTGGTCATAGCGGGCCCTGAGCGCGGTACCGGCCTGGTGCGCGGAGTCGATGCGTGGCCTGAGCGCACGCGCGAGCGCGGGGCGCAGCGCAGCGAGGCGCTCGTCGGCCGCGCTGAGGACCGCAGTCAGGCGCTCGAGCCCGCGGTGAGCGTGGTCGTGAATCCCAGCCATAGCGCCCACCTCGCGATAGAGGCCGGTGAGCCGCGCCTGCAGCCTCGGGCGCTGCGCCTCCGCCTCGACCACGACCGGCGCCGCATCATCGGGCGCCACGCTGCGCACCCGCTCCTCCCATTCGGCGGCCGTCGCCCGCACCGCCTGGGCCTCAAAGAGCAACGCCACCAGGCTCTCGGTGCCTGCACGCCGCTCCAGATCGATCTCCTCACTGAGCGCCGCGGCCATCTCCTGCAGCTCGGCGAAAGCCCGCCGCGCCTCCAGGGGCTTTTCCGCCAGGCGAGCCAACACAGACTCCAGTTCGTTGATCGCCATCTCGAGCTGCCCCAGGTCCTGCCGCAGTTCCCTGGCCAGGGCCAGCTCCTGCTCGACTTCGCGCAGAGCCAGCGCATACCGGTTAGTGAGGAGCCCTGCGGGCGTCAGGCTGGGGCAGGGCATAACTTGCAGGGGGCGCAGCTTCTGGTGCAAGACCCCTATGGCCTCCAAAAGCCCGGCGCGCAAGTCAATAGCTCGACGGTCGTCTTCTGTATATGGGGCGGGTCGCACCGCGTGGGGCACGCGAATACTCAGATCGTCCAGCTGGGCCCGGCACGACTCCAGGCCGCGATAGAGCCGGCGCTGCCCCACCTTCAGATCTCTGAGCTGCCGGAGCTTTTCGCGCAACCGCCGGTACTCGTGTGCCCGGAAAGAGGCGTATCCAAGGGTTACCAGGGCCACCAATCCCAGCGCCGCCACGGCTGGCGAAGCGAACCAAGCAGCCATCCGCGCCACTCCTCCCTGGCTCTACATACGGAACGCGATCATGCCGTTCCTAGTATACAGCAATTCAGAGCGCAGCGCCATGCTGTTGTCTCAAACCCAGGGCTTTTTCGGGCTCAGGCTCGTGTCGTTCTGTGCAGCCATAGTGCCTTGCGAGACCCCCAGCGCCGCCGGACCCTGGGGTACTTGCAGGGACAAGACCAAGTCCTGAGAGGCCAATTCCGGCAATAGGCCATTCTGTGCTAGAATGAGCGGCAATAGAGTACGGTATCGGCAGGAGGCGAAGCGGATGGGAAACACGCGCACAGGCTGGGAAGGCAAGCCGGAGGCGAATCTCTGCCTGGCCCTGGACTTTGGGGGAACCAAGCTCGCGGCCGGCTTGGTAGACTGGCACCGAGGGGAGATTCTGCGTCAGGTGCGCTGCGGCACTACGATGAAACGTGGCGCCGGCGGGCAGATAACCGACATGCTCGCTCTGGTGCACGGGATGGCGCTCTCCACAAGCGAGGAGGCGGCACTGGCCAGCATTGGTGTCAGCTTTGGCGGGCCGGTTGATGCCACCGCCGGCATCGTCCTGCAATCTCACCACATCGAGGGTTGGGATAACCTGCCCCTCGCCGCTCGCCTGCGTAGCGAATTCGCCCGGCCGGTCTATATGGAAAACGATGCGAACGCAATAGCTCTCGGCGAGTATCGCTACGGGGCGGGCCGTGGTGTCGATAGCCTCGTCTATATGACCGTCAGTACCGGTATTGGCGGTGGCGTGGTGCTGGGTGGCCGGCTGTGGCGCGGCGCCCACGGTCTTGCCGGCGAGATCGGGCACACGGTTGTGCGCCCCCAGGGTCCCATCTGTACGTGCGGCAACCACGGCTGCCTGGAATCGCTGGCCTCGGGGCAGTCCATCGCCCGCCGCGCTCGCGAGGCGTTGCAGGCCGGCGGCGAGGGGGAGCGCCTGCTGGGGCTCGTCGACAGTCGGCCCGAGAGGATCACGGCCGAAGTGGTCTTCCGCGCTGCCCGCGCCGGTGACCCCCTGGCTGCAACGGTAATCAACGAGGTCGCCGAGGATCTTGGTCTCGGCATCGCCATGTTCTGCAGCATCGTCGACCCGGCACGCGTGATCCTGGGCGGCGGCGTAGCCAAGGCCGGCGAGCAATTGCTGGCGCCGGTGCGCAAGGCCTTCCGACGCTACGCCTTCCCCATGCTCGTGGATGACGTGCAGATCGTCCAGGCAGCCGCCCTCGACGATGGCGGGCTGCTGGGTGCGGCAGCGCTGGTCGCTCAGGCCATGGAGTGACCCGCCGCGCCAACAATTGCTCTACTGCGGGTTCTGTGGTATCCTCGGGCTGACCCGCTCCGTGCGCGGCCGGGGCGGCTGCCACTGTCACCGATCTCCACCTGGAGTGAGCCCATGTACGCCAAGGTCGATGTTGAGGCCCTCGAACAACTGCGTACCATCGTCGGCCCCCAGAACGTCCTCACCGATCCTCAGATGTTGGAGCCCTACACCCACGACGAGACGGTTGGGCTGCACGCTGCCCCTGAAGTAGTCGTCAGAGTAGCTTCCGCAGCCGAGGTCTCGCAGGTTCTGCGCCTGGCCAACGAGCGCCACATACCTGTGACCCCGAGGGCCGGGGGGCAGGGGTTGAGTGGCGGCTGTGTGCCGGTCCTGGGCGGGATTGTGCTCTCCTTGGAGCGCATGAACCGCATCCTGGAGATCGACTGCGAGAACCTGACGGCCACGGTCGAGCCCGGCGTGATCACGGGCAACCTGCACCGCGCGGTGGAGGCCAAAGGCCTCCTTTACCCGCCGGACCCCGCCAGCCTCGACTCCTGCTGCCTCGGCGGCAACATCGCACACAACGCCGGTGGGCCGCGAGCCGTCCGCTATGGAGTCACACGGGACTGGGTCTGCGGGCTGGAGGCGGTCCTGCCCAGCGGTGAGATCACGCGTCTGGGCGGCAAGCGGATGAAGGACGTCACCGGCTACAATCTGCTGCAGCTACTGATCGGCTCGGAGGGCACGCTGGCCGTGGTGACCCAGATCACTGTGCGCCTGACCCCCTTGCCGCCATCGCGCATCGACCTCCTGGTGCCCTTCCCGACCTTTGAGCAGGCCGCGCAGACCGTCTCGGGCATCATTCGCCGGCGGATTACCCCCACGACCATCGAGTTCATGCAGCGCGACAGCATCCTGGCCGCCGAGCGCCTGCTGGGCAAGGAACTGCCCGGGCGCGACGCCGCCGCTTGCCTGCTTATCCAGATCGATGGCCACCGCGACGACGAGGTCTATGCAGACATGGAGCAAGTCGGCGATGTCTGCCTGGATAGCGGCGCCCTCGACGTGTTCGTCGCCCGCGATCGGCCAACTCGCGACCGTCTCTGGGAGGGCCGGCGCATTATCCTCGATGCCCTCAATCACGAGAGTCCGGTCAACCATATGGAGGATGTCGTGGTGCCGCGCGCCGAACTCCCGCGTTTGCTGGCCGGTATCCGAGAGCAAGCTGATCAGGCGGGCGTGCGCGTCGTCTGCTTTGGCCACGCTGGCGACGGGAATGTGCACGTAAACATCCTGAAGGACCAGCTCCCAGACCAACGCTGGCAGGAGGTACTGCCTGCCCTCCAGCAAGGGATCTATGCTCTAGCTCTCTCACTTGGCGGCACCCTGACCGGCGAGCACGGCGTGGGCGCCACACGGCGCGGCCACCTGCCGCTCGCCCTCGACGCAGCGCAGATCGAGCTGCATCGCCGGATCAAGGCCGCCTTTGACCCGAACCACATCCTGAACCCGGGCAAGGTCCTGCCGGACTAACCGGGGTTACCCCAGCAGACGCCCCTGGCAGCCTGCGAAAGAAGGAGTCTCTGACTATGCGTGTAGCAGTCGCCTGTGACCATGCTGCTGTTGACCTCAAGACTCGGCTCGTCTCGATGCTGCAAGAGCGCGGCCACGAGGTCACTGACCTGGGCACGAATGACTCGGCTTCTGTTGACTATCCGGACTATGCTCTGCGCGTTACCGGCGAACTCGTTGCCGGGCGGTGCGACACAGGCATCCTCGTCTGCGGCACCGGCATCGGCATGAGCCTCGCCGCCAACAAGGTGCCCGGCATCCGCGCTACGGTAGCTACCAGCGCCTATATGGCGCGCATGGCCAGAGAACATAACGACGCCAACGTCCTCTGCCTCGGCGCGCGGGTGGTCGGTGAGGGCCTCGCCGAGGAGATCCTCGAGGCCTGGCTGGAGACCCCTTTTGCAGCCGGGCGGCATGCTCTGCGCGTGGAAAAGATCGTACAGATCGAGCAGCAGTACTCCCGCAGTGCCGGAGACGCCTGACACAAAGCGCATTACAGATGTTTGACAGCAGGGTCCCCTCGCCTATAATCACCCCATGCAGCGCATCGTAGCCCCGGAACCAAAGCCCTACCATCCGCGTCAATGAGTATAACCTTGGCGCATCGGTTCGAACGGGGCGCTAGAAGGAGGGTTTCCTCTAAGCGAGATGCGTATATTACCGCGCAGTCAACTGATGGAACAAACACCGAGAACCCGCTCTGAGAATTGGGCTTTATTCTGGCGTGGCTTCATGCTCTCTATTGTGGGGGCCGCGGCTGTTGGGCTGGTAACGCTGGCGGTGTCGCTGGGCGTCTATGTCTACATCGCCTTCAGCCTGCCCTCGCCAGACCAACTGCAAGATCGCGCAGCATCGTTCGTCAGTTCCAAGATATACGACCGTAACGGGGAGCTCCTCTACGTCATCAACGACCCGGCGGGCGGGCGCCGTACGCTCGTCTCGCTGGACGAAATCCCCATGTCGCTGCGCAACGCAACAATCGCCACCGAAGACCCGACTTTCTACTCCAACCCCGGCTTCAACCCGCTGGCGATTGCCCGTGCCTTCTACCACAACATACGCGAGGGCGAGATCGTCTCCGGCGCGAGCACCATCACGCAGCAGCTCGTCAAGGCCCTCTTTGTCGGCCGCGACGTCACATTCGAGCGCAAAGTAAAGGAAGCGGTGCTCGCCGCCGAGATCACACGCACGTACGATAAGGACAAGATTCTCGAAATCTACCTGAACGAGATATATTACGGGAACATGGCCTACGGCGTCGCTGCTGCCGCCGAGACCTACTTTGACAAGCCGGTGCGCGAACTGAGCCTCGCCGAGTCGGCGCTCCTGGTAGGCATCGTCCCCTCGCCCGGTGCCCATGACCCCTATCAGAACCCCGAGGCTGCCATCGAAGCGCGCAAAATCGTCCTCGACCTGATGGTCAAGCACGGCTACATTACTACTGAAGAGGCGGCCGCCGCGCACGCCGAACCCTTGAACCTGGCCCCTCTGCAAATCGAGATCAACGCGCCTCACTTTGTGTTCTACGTGCGCCAGCTTCTCGAGCAGCAGTACGGCACAGACATGCTCTACCGCAGCGGCTTGCAGGTAGAGACGACCCTGGACCTGCGCATGCAGACCATCGCCGAGCAGGTCGCCCGCGAGCATGTGGCCACCCTGGCCGCCCAGAACGCCACGAACGCCTCGCTGGTAGCCATCGACCCACAGACGGGCGAGATCCGCGCCATGTTGGGTTCAGCAGACTTTCGCGATGAGAGCATCGACGGCCAAGTGAACGTCGCCCTGCGACCGCGCCAGCCCGGGTCATCTATCAAGCCATTCACCTATCTGGCGGCCTTTGAGCGAGGTTGGAGCCCGGCGACCATGATCATGGATGTCAATACCCAGTTCCCGGATGGCGCCAACCCGCCCTACGAGCCCAGCAACTATGACCTGAAAGAGCACGGGCCCGTATCGGTACGCAGGGCGCTGGCCTGCTCTTACAACATCCCAGCCGTAAAGGCCCTCCAGTATGTCGGCCTGCCGTCACTGCTGGAGATGGCCAACCGCCTGGGCGTGGCCAGCCTCAACCGGTCCGACTATGGGCTCTCGTTGACCCTGGGCGGTGGCGACGTCACCCTGCTGGAGATGACAGGAGCCTACAGCGCCTTCGCCGCGGGCGGCATGCTTCATGAGCCGGTGGCCATCCTGCGCATCAAGGACTCTGCCGGGAACACGATCTACCAGTACAACCCAGGCGAGGGGCGCCCGGTCATGGACCCGCGCCAGGCCTATCTGATCACCGACATCCTGTCGGACAATGACGCTCGCACCCCGGCCTTTGGCCCCAACAGCGCACTCAACCTCTCCTGGCCCGCCGCAGGCAAAACGGGTACTACCAACGACTATCGGGATGCTTGGACTATCGGCTACACGACATCGCTCGTTACCGGGGTCTGGGTAGGCAATTCGGACAATACCGAGATGGCCGGTGTAGCCGGCTCGCGTGGGGCCGGCCCCATCTGGCACAACTTTATGGAGGCGGTACTGCCGATACTCGAAGCAGAGGGGAAACCGGCGGAGGCCTTCCCGCGCCCGGCCGGCATCGTCGATGTGGAGGTCTGCGCCGTCTCCGGGCAGAGGCCGACTGACGATTGCCCTGAGCGCCGTACCGAGCTTTTCATTGCCGGCAACGAGCCGCAAGAAGACTGCAGCGTCCATACCAAGCTTAGGGTATGCACGGTCAGCAACAAGCTCGCCGGCGAGTTCTGCCCGTCGGATTCGGTGGAGGAAAAGGTCTTTGAGTCGTACCCACCAGAGGCAGCGGACTGGGCGCAGCGCAGCAACCTGCCCCAACCACCGACAGAAACCTGCGATGTGCATACGAGCCACGCGAACATCAGCATCAGGCGCCCGCGAGAAGGCGACACGGTCGATGGGAGAGTCGAGATCCGTGCCACTGCGGAGATGAGCGACATGCAGCGCTATCGGGTCGAGTACGGCATCGGCGACGACCCGCAGGGATGGGGTCTCATCGAGGAGCGCGAGTCCCACGGTTTCCGCGACCGGACTGTAGCCCGCTGGAACACCAAAGACCTCGATGAGGGCGTGTACACTCTGCGCATCCTGGCCATCGATAGCCACGGCAATGCTCAGGAAGCCCGCGTCAAGGTGCGTCTTCGTCAACGCGAAACGAAACCCCCGACGCAGGTGGCCACTGCTACCGCAACTGCCACTGAGACCGTGATGCCTACACCAACCGAAAGCCGCCGGCAGACGCCCACCGTCAACCCCACGCCAACTCCGGAGGCCGTGACACCGGTCCCGGCAGACACGCCGGTACCCGAGGAGACGCCGACGGAATCCAAGCCAGAGCCTCCGGAGGACGACGACTAGGACGTACCTTCAGACTGCCAGCCAGGCAGCCGGAATGCAAACACAGCGAAGCACAGGTTCACCATGAATCACAAGCCCCATGCTTTGGCATGGGGCTTGTGATTCATGGTTGTATGCTCTGCTCTTACGGCAGGTACTTGAGCGGACTTTGCAGCACCCCGTTCAGGTAGACCTCAAAGTGCAGGTGCGGGCCGGTCGAGTTGCCTGTGCTGCCGACCAGGCCAATCTGCTGCCCCTGATCTACCGTCTGCCCCCGAGTGGCCAGTATCTTGCTCATGTGGGCATAGCGCGTACGGAACCCGTTGCCGTGATCGATAAGAACATAGTTCCCATAGCCGACATTGCTCCACCCGGCCTCGACGACAGTGCCACCATCCGAAGCATAGATCGGCGTCCCGGTCGGCGTGCCAAGGTCGATGGCGACGTGGCCAGCCCACACACCTTGAGTCAGCCGGCCGGTGGTCGGCCAGACAAAGTTGCCGGTCGCATCACCACTACCCTCAACCATGGGCGGCGGCGGGAGTTCCCATTTACCTCCGGGGACCACGATTTCCTGCCCAGGCTCCAAGGCCGAGTCCGCAGCCAAACCGTTGGCCGCATACCCTGTAATCTCATCCACCGAGACCTCATACTCCTCGGCAATCGAGGCCAGAGTATCGCCCTCCTCGACCTCGTGCAGCACGCCGGACACAGGGAGTATCTTGAGTTCCTGCCCCAGCTTTAGCAAGTCAGGATTACCATCGAGGGAGCGGTTCGCCGAGAGGATGGTCTCCGGAGTGATCCCGAACCGCCTCGCCAGCCCAACCACTGTGTCGCCCCCTTGCACGATGTAGGTCTCGATCTCGGGCGGTGCCTCGGTGGGCGTCGCCGTCGGCGTAGCAGCCTGAGTGGGGGTAGGTGCCTCGCTATCGGTTGTCCGTGGTACAGCGTTACGCACGAGGTAGCCGGAAGAACTCTCATCGCTCGGTCGTTGCCCACGCGACGATGCCCCCATCGTCGTCACTTGGCGCCGCGCATCGGAAAAGCCAGTCGGCACAGGTTGCGCCGGGCTCGGGGAGCGGCTGGCCAGTATTGCCGCAGCGCCCAGGCCCAGGATAGAGAGGTGCGTTGCCCACCTGTACAACGTCGGGACGTCGCGCCACGCCTTGAGGCCGGCCCGAACTACCCCAGCAGCCCGAGTGACGTGCATCGCCCTGCGTCGAAGGAATGGCTTCCACCGTTTTGCTCCACCTGCTGAGCAATCCATGTTCGCTTTTTCCTCGCCTCTAGATAGGGTGAATCGTGCTATGCGAGAGCCAGGCACTGGGGGACTGCACAAGAGAGCGACACGGCGCCCTAAGCGGTCCCAGAACGGCTTGGCCCACGGCCGAGCTAAGCGCACCGACCGAGGGATTGGCAGGATGGAGCAGGCGATCGTCAGGCAGAGTCCGATCGCGGGAAGAGTGGGGGCGGATTGAGAGGGCCGTTGAAGATGGGATGATCCCCGGAGGTGCGGGCGGCGCAGGCCACGGAGGAGCAGCTAGTCGTGCGGCAGCATTGCCTCGGCGTCCACAGCTCGCCATTGGCCGGCAAGTGTCGTCTGTCGCAATCCTAGTAGTGCCTCACAGAGAGACCTCTGACACGGCACTAGTGCGGCCTGCGCCCAGTTGTTCGATTAGGAAGCGTGGAGCCGGAGACCCTGGTGGAGCAGAGCCCGCCGATAGTGAGGGGCGGGTTGGGGTCCCCGGTCCAGATAGGTTCCTACGCCGCATCCTTGCTGAGCGTGTTCAGGAACTCTTCATTGTTGCGCGTGCGGCTCAGGCGCTCTATCACCGGCTGGAGCGCTTCGTTCCCGCCGATCGCGTCAATCATGCGCCGCAGCGTCCAGACCTTGGACAGGGTCTCAGGCGGGATGAGCAGCTCCTCACGCCGTGTGCCAGATCGTTCGATGTCCAGGGCCGGGAAGATGCGCCGCTCAGCGAGCTTGCGGTTCAGATGCAACTCCATGTTGCCTGTGCCCTTGAACTCTTCATAGATAACGTCATCCATACGGCTGCCGGTATCGATCAGGGCCGTCGCCATGATGGTCAGGCTACCGCCCTCCTCGATGTTCCGCGCCCCCCCAAAGAACCGCTTCGGCGGGAAGAGTGCGGCGGGGTCGAGGCCACCGGAAAGCGTGCGCCCACTCGGCGGCACGATCAGGTTGTACGCACGCGACAGTCGTGTGATACTATCCAGCAAGATGACCACATCGCGCCCACCCTCGACCAGGCGCTTGGCGCGCTCCAGGGCCATCTCTGCCACCCGCACGTGATCCTGCACCGGATCGTCGAATGTGGAACTGACCACCTCGGCCTCAACCGACCGGTCCATATCGGTCACCTCTTCGGGCCGCTCGCCGATGAGCGCCACCATCAGGTGCACGTCCGGATGGTTGGATGAGATGCCGTTAGCAATCTGCTTGAGCACTGTCGTCTTGCCGGCCTTGGGCGGCGAGACGATGAGGCCACGCTGACCGCGCCCAATAGGCGCCATCATATCTAATAGACGCGTAGCCAGCACATTCGGTGTGGTCTCAAGCTTGAATTGCTGCAGGGGAAAGATGGGGGTCAGAGCCTCAAAGTGGGGGCGGCGCTTGGCGGATTCGGGGTCCAGCCCATTCACCGCCTCAACGCGCAACAACCCATAGTACTTTTCCGTGTCTTTCGGCGGCCGGACCTGGCCGATCACCATGTCTCCCGTACGCAGCCCAAAACGACGAATTTGGGACTGCGAGACGTAGACATCGTCCGGCCCAGGCAGCAGATGGTCGGACCGCAGGAAGCCAATGCCATCCTGCACGACCTCCAACACACCACCGCCGAAAATGAGGCCCTGTCCTTCGGCCTGAGCTCGCAGTATGCGCAGGATCAGGTCGGATTTCTTGAGTTTGCTGTACCCCGAGATGTTCTGCTGCCTTGCGATCTCGCGCAGTTCACCCAGGGTAAGGTCCTCTAGTTCTGCAATGTTCACTGCTTAACTCCCGCTCACACTACCTGAGCTAGCGAGAATCCCGGCCTGCGTAATGGGTGGCCCCCCAACATCAAGTCGGGAGAAACCACTACACCAGGGAGGCTGTTCTCCTGAGTAACAAGAGTGTGAATGTGTAGTCGATTACCTTGGGGCTAGAAACCCTTGAGAAGACCCGTACGGACGCAGAGGGGATCATGGCTGGGGGCCAGGTTGATGGCGAAGGCTATTGGCCCCAGAAAGGCGTTAGGGAAATACTAGCTTACGTGTCTCGAGTATAGCACCAACCTTCCTTCCCGTCAAATGCCGGCTCGGTTGCGCCTTGTGTTGGTGGATTTGGTGTCTCTGTTGGTGAAGGCATGGGCCTTGTTTGGCGCTGTCCGTCTGCGCTGCCCACTGTCTGGGCAACACGCACCTGCCCTCGGCGTCTACACGCCCAGAGCGTCCAGGTAGCTCAGTTCTCCCGGCGG
>DAOUGZ010000134.1:0-2731 GCA_034428955.1 Anaerolineae bacterium
CTCGGCGCGCTCCAGCTCGGCGACGCGCCGCCGCAAGGCCTCCAGTTCCTCGACGAGCGCATCCCGAGTCTGTTCCTGGTCTGCCATTGTCCTCCTCCCGGATCACCCTGGCGCTGCGCCACAATCCTGGCCGGCGAGACTCGGGCGCAACAGGCGCACCCCTGAGCAATGTGGAAGCAATTCACTCCTGCCCTCGCTCGCGGCGCCTGCGCAGCGTCGGAACGGGGCTTAGGATCCCCTGATATTCCTCCGGCACCTCACCCACGACCAGCCCGCGATCGGTGATCTCAAAGGCGTGCACAACCCGCGAATGCTTGCTGGAGCGCATCTTGACGACCGCGATGACGGGGACCAGCCGCCCCGCGACCTCGGCATAGCGCAGCAAGATGATATCGTCGGCCAGGAAGGAGACCAGATAGGGGCTGAAGCGCAGCTCCTCGTAGGACTCGACCAGCTCCACGGTCAGAAGCACGCTGACCCCCGCCCCCGTCAGCGAGCCGACCAGGCGGTAGAGCGATTCGCGAAAGTCCTCGCGGAAGGCCGGCGCCAGGGCCAGCTCGAAACCCGAAACCGAGTCGATCACTACCCGCCGGGCGCCGATCTCGTCGATGGCGCCCTCGATCTCGTATAGGGCCTCGTCTACCGAGAGATCCAGGGGCCGCAGGTAGAGGATGCGCAGCAGGCCCTGCCCGCTCCAGCCCTCCGGGTCGAAGCCGAAAGCACTGGCCCGGCTGACGAACTCTTCCGGGTGCTCCTCAAAGATGACCAGCACCGCCGGTTCGCCCTGGGCCGCCCCCGCGCCAACAAAGTGGGTGCCCAGGAGCGTCTTGCCGGAGCCTGAGGGGCCGGCCACCAGGACGGCATCGCCCACAGGGATGCCGCCGCCCATCATCTCGTCCAGCCCGGGCACGCCGGTGCTGAGGCGCCGCCGGGGCACCAGGCGCTCGACGCGGGCGCGGCGGGTGAAAATGCGCGGAAAGACCTGTAGACCGTCGCCGGTGATGCGAAAGGTGTGCAAGCCCACGATTTGGGCCTGGCCGCGCATCTTGACCACCTGCAGCTTGCGCACAATCGAGTTGCGCGTGGCTTCCTGGCCAAGGTAGAGGATGCCGTCGGCGATGCTGGCGATGGGGACTTCCGTGATCTCACCCGGGCGGCCCTCCATGACGATAAAGGATGTGGCCTGCCAGCCGGTCAGCACAAAGGCCAGCTCCTGCATGAACTCGAGGGTCGTCATAGTCTCCCGGCGGCGCTCCACCTGAGTAACGGAGCGAAAGCCATCCACAGCCACAAAGGCCGGGCGGACTGCCTCCATCTCCTGCGTGATGCGCGCCAGAACCCGGCCCAGGTCCCCGTGTCGCACCTCGTCGGCCAGGGATACGAAACGGATGGCCTTATCTGCCTTGTCCGGGTCGAAAAAGCTGAACTGCTGCTGATAGCGCAGGATCTTGACAGGTGGCTCGCCGGCCAGGGTAAAGTAAACGGCGCGCCGCTCGGGCGTGGCGTTGGCGAAGAGGATCTGTTGGGTCAGGATCGTCTTGCCGCTTCCCGGCTCGCCGGAGATCAGGTTGAGGGAGTACTCGGGCAGCCCGCCGCCCAGGATCTCATCCAGGCCGGGCACACCGGTCGGCAGCAGGCGGATACGCACGCGTTCAGGCTGACTCATGGCCTACCTCCTCTTCCAATGGCGCCTCTTCACGAGGCAGCGCGGGCCAGATCCGCCGGACCTGGCGCAGGACGAGGCCCGCCCCGATGAAATCGCTCAGGAGCGCCAGGGCCTCGGCGATGACGGCGGCCAGGCCGTCATAAACCTCTGCCGAATCCTGCCCGGCCACGCTTTCCGGCAGCCCGGCCAGCACCCCCTCCGCCTCCGATCCGATTTGCACGGAGCGTAGGAATGCATGGCGAGCCTGTGCCGCGTGCAGAGCGCGCACCAGCAAAAGCCGGGCACCGCGCTTGCCGATCAGTAGGGCCAGGCCCTGCTCCATCTGGTCGAGGACCTTGGCCCCCGCTTTGGCCAAGTCAGCGTTCTCACACTTCTGGGCCTCGTGGCGTAGCAGCCAATGGCCCGTGCGGCGAAAGTGAGCGCTGTCGCTCATCTCATGCATGCTCCTATCTGGACAAGGCCTAGCTTGGATTGGTTGGGGCGGCAAGCAGGACCTTTGCTGACTCCGTCTTCGGCCGGCCCCCGAGCCGTCTCTACCACCGCGACGAGCGAACGGCTCCGGAGCGGGCCGGGCTCACCGCGAGCGCAAGCGGTCTCATCTGCCGCGATTGTCCTCCCCTTACCATACATTGTCAAGTGCTGCCCGGCAGGCTGAACGAGAAGGTACTTCCCGTCAGGGCCGGCAGGCAACCCATCATGGCACTTGGTCCGAGGCCGCCACCGGCAGGCTGAACGAGAACGTACTTCCCGTCAGGGCCGGTAGGCATCTCGTCATGGCGCTTGGTCCGAGGCCGCCACCGGCAGGCTGAACGAGAAGGTACTTCCCACCCCTACCTCGCTTCTCACCCATATCCGCCCGCCGTGGGCCTCGACGAGCGTGCGGGTGATGTACAGGCCCAGGCCCACACCTTCGCGCCGCTCGCGCTCCCCTACCGTCCGAAAGTAGCGCTGGAAGAGGCGGGGCAGGTTCTCAGGCGGGATGCCGGGGCCGCGATCCGTTACCGACGTGATGACCCAGCCTTCCTCGTGTCGTGCGCTCACGGTCACCGGCGTGCCCGGCGCCGA